>CALIRS010000197.1 GCA_938042205.1 uncultured bacterium
GAAATTATGGAAGCTCAATTTCAGGAAGTCTTAAAGGGTCTGGAAGAAGAGGGCGAGCTTCTCCAGAAAGATATTCTTAAGAAAGCAAACGAAGAAAGGAAAGCTATCATAGAAGAAGCTACCAAGGAAGCCGCTCTTATCAAGAAAGAAGCTATTGAGAAGGAAACAGCAACTTTAAAATCTGAAGTAATGAAAATTTTAAACGCTGCTCGTTTCGATCTAAACCGCGAGCTAATGAAAACAAAGGAAGACTTCTGCGATAAAGTTTTTTCAAGAGTCGAGCAAAGGCTAAAAGAAATCAAAGGCACACCTGAATATCGTAAAATCATGAAATCACTTATTCTTGAAGCACTTGACCAGCTTCCCCTGGGATATGCGCAACGTATCCCAAATGAAGAAGCAATAGCCGTCGAGGTTCTAAATAGACTTGGTATCGCCCGTAATCTCGGAGAAGAAGATCTCAAAAAAGCAGCTAAGAAAATGTCGGAAATGAGAAATGTTCCTAAATTTCGAGATTTAATTCAGGAGATTCTGGAAAGCACTGCCAGGTCATCTTCCGGTAAAGTTATGGTTCGAGTGTCTCCAGAAGATGAAAAAATTGTTAAAGAAATCCTTGATGAAGAGGGCGTAGTCTACACGCTTGAAGCAAATCTTGAGGCTATCGGAGGACTTGAACTTTCCACTATTGATGGGGCAATTACAGTAACAAATACTTTAGATTCCCGGCTTAAGAGAGCCAGGGAGGCACTCCGCAGTGAAGTAATAAACCTTCTCTTTGGTGAATAAATGTCAATCGTTACCTATGGCTACTCAAATGCGCGAATACGGGCAATGAAAGGAGCCCTCCTCAGTGAGGGCTTCTTTAAATATCTTCTCAGTCTCGAGAAAATAGATGAAATAATCAATACTTTTGAGGGCACTCCATATGAAAAAGATATTGGCGAAGGAGTCCTCCTCTACAAGGGAGCAAAGGGAATCGAAGAAGGTCTTAAGAAAAACCTGATAAAAGATTTCAGAAAATTGCTTACCAGGGTAACCACCGGACAGGTTAGAGAAATGGTGAAGTTAATTTTAGGACGATGGGATATTCATAACCTGAAAACAATTGTTAGAGGAAAACATATTGGCGCTCCCCAGAAGGACATCCTCGAAAGCCTGATACCTGCCGGTATGATTGGAGAAGCAGCTTTAATTGAACTTTCCAAAAGAATTGACATTAAAGAGATAATAGATCTTCTGACTACCTGGGAAGTGCCATATGCGCTACCGCTGAGAAGAAACTATTTCCAGTATACAAAAGACAGAGAAGTGGCAAATTTAGAGTTCTCACTTGATAGATTTTATTATGAAAATGCCATTCAAACTATTCGAGGTAACAGATTCGTGGAACTTCTAAGAAGAGACTGGAATCGGAAGGTTCTTTTAGAGCTTTTCAAAGTGGAAATTGATTTCATAAATATCATGACTGTTCTCAGACTTTCAAGAGAAGTTATTGAAGAAGAAACTATCGTTCAATATTTCATCGAGAATGGTAAACACATTAACAGAGATCTCTTTGTGAAAATTGCAAGGTTAAAAGCAACTGAAGACATTGTTGAAGCTTTAAAAGGCACACCCTATCATGCAGCCCTTAAGAAAGGGCTTCAGGAGTATTTCACTTCAGGTCTGGTATCTCCTATCCAGAGGCGTCTTGAAGAATTAATAGTCAGACGAAGCATAGAATTGTTTAAGGAATATCCTTTAAGTATCGCACCGGTTATCGCTTACATCTGGGCAAAATACAATGAAGTAGTTAATCTGAGAATCCTTGTCAGATGTAAATCAGTTAAAATGCCGGATGACAGAATCTGGAGTTCCCTTATCCTGATTTCTTAAATATAAAGTTTAAAGATTTTACATTTGAAGCGGGTAATTCGAGCTTTGGATCGGGAGTTCTTTTCTTTCTGCTGATAACGATCCTTATGTTGAAATCTGGTCAATCTATGGAAACAGCCATGTATTCTCAGATCAAGGTGCATACTCAGTAACCGTCAACGCACGGGTTAGGGCACGAATTACTCTTCAAACTCGATACCCTTTGTGACTGATAAGACAAGGCCTGAAACCAACCACACATTTTCAGGGACACCTGGCTATAACATTTGGTGGGTTTCAGATGTTACTGTTTATCTTAACTCTCCCGACCCTGTCTTTCATGTAGTATCGCTAGGAGTAGATAGAACCTTTTGAAGAATAAAGGTAGTTCATGGGAAAAATATAATGATGGTTTCACTCTTTCAGGTGAAGGCACAAGTGTGGTGGAATATTACCCGGTTGATGAGGCAGGAAATATTGAGGTTATGAATCTGAAGAAATTAGATTGATAAAACCTGGCTTGATGTAGTGGTGAATTCTCCTTCATCCGGAACTTACCACTACGGTCAGGAAATTGAAATTGACTTTTACCATGAAGATGCTATTTCCGGTATTGCCACAAGCATGGCTTCACTTAGTGGAGTTGAGGTCGGGAAACGGGAAACTTGTTTTTCTCACAAATCCTGCCACTAACACCTTTATATTTTAGGCTAAAGACAACGCTGATAACATCAAAATAATAAATGCTACACTTACAGTCGATTTTTAAACCTGTAAGTGGATCCCATCTGTGCCAACCGCACATACATAGAATGCATGCAGATGTTTCTGATAAAGTTTACCATTCACGATTTCAACGGTGATGTCACCGATGATGATATAGCAACTGTTGAAGTTTCCCTCAATAGCAACCTTATTGCTCAGGGCACTGCTTACATCCAGTATGACACCAACGGTTTGCCATTCTACCAGTTCAATGCAAAAACTTTTAAAAGACAGGCTGGAACATTGACCATTAAATCTACTTTAAATGATGGAGCAACAGTTATGGAGACTTCGGTAAAGTTACGATAAGAAGCCCGTTTCCTTATCTGAAGCCCTGCTCCTTAAGGAGCAGGGCTTTCTCTATCCCTTGTTAATAAAAACGAAACTAAAACGAAATCAACTTTTAACTTTATTGTAATCGCATTGAAATCATTCCTTCTTATCATCGAATAAATACTTAATGATAAGGAGGAATGTGAAATGTCAACTATCAACTCGGGAGACACTGCATTTGTACTTGCCTGTGCGGCACTGGTAATGATTATGACTCCGGGACTGGCTCTTTTTTATGGAGGTCTGGTTCGAGGTAAGAATGTCCTGAACACCATTATGCAGTGTTTCATCATGCTGGGAATCGCCAGTGTTATTTGGGCTTTTATCGGATACTCCTTGGCATTTGCACCAGACCGCTTTGCAGGACTCATCGGGGACCTCAATTACGTAGCTCTAAAAGGCGTTGGACAAGCTCCAAATGTAACTTATTCTTCCACTTTACCTCATCTCGTTTTCATGATTTTTCAGGCGATGTTTGCAATCATTACCCCGGCACTTATCACCGGCGCCATCGTTGAGCGTATGAAGTTTATTTCATTTGTACTTTTCATATCAATGTGGATTATCCTTGTCTATGCACCTTTAGCCCACTGGATCTGGGGAGAAGGTGGCTGGATTCGCGAGCTGGGAGCACTCGATTTTGCTGGAGGAACAGTGGTTCATATTAACTCAGCAGCCGCTGCCCTGGCAGCAGCCATTTTTGTCGGCAGAAGAAAAGGGTTTTTGAAAGAATCATTTCACCCTCACAACATTCCGATGACAGTCATCGGTGCTGGAATCCTCTGGTTTGGCTGGTTCGGTTTCAACGCTGGAAGCGCACTTTCCGCAAATGGGCTGGCAGCATCAGCTTTTGTCACTACCCACCTGGCGGCTGGCTCAGCAGCTATCAGCTGGATCTTTATTGAAAAGCTAAAAACCGGTAAACCAACTACCCTTGGAGCAGCTTCAGGAGCTATTGCCGGTCTGGTAGCCATTACTCCAGCTTCTGGTTTTGTTGGACCCATTGCGGCAATCGTTATCGGAACAGCTGCTGGCATATTATGTTACCTGGCACTTTCACTTAAATTCTCCTTCAAGTTCGATGATTCGTTAGATGTTATCGCTATTCATGGTGTTGGTGGAATTCTTGGAGCCATTCTTACAGGAGTATTCGCTTCTACCAAGATAAATGAAGCTGGAGCGAATGGTCTCTTATTCGGAAACCCCTTTTTAATCGTAGCACAGGGAGTAGCCGTAGCAGCTACCATTGGATTTTCCTTTGTAATTTCATTTATTATTCTTTATATTATTCACTCCTTCATTGGTCTTCGAGTTGGTGAAGACGAAGAAGTCAGTGGCCTTGACTTCAGTCAGCACAATGAAACTGCATACCTTTTCGAAGGATTACATGAAAGTGAACCGGAAATTCTTACGTCAGAAAAAGAATTCAGAGAAGAATCGAAAATTACTTTTAAAACCAGTCCGAGAAACGGTTAGGAGGTGTCTCAATTGAAAAAAATTGAAGCAATAATTAGACCTTCAAAATTAAACGAAGTCAAAGATGCACTCTCTGATATTGGAATTAAAGGCATAACAGTATCCACTGTACAGGGTTTTGGGCGCCAAAAGGGTCATACAGAAGTTTATCGCGCAGTCCAGTACAAAGCAGAATTCGTGCCTAAAATCAAGCTCGAAATCATTGTCGGCGATGAAGTGGCAGACCAGATTGTCGAAGTAATTCTAAATACCGCTCGTACAAATAATATCGGTGACGGCAAGATATTTATTCTGCCTATCGAAGAAATCATCAGAATCAGGACAGGCGAAAGGGGGCCCGGAGCAATCTAATAACAGTGATAACGGTGTAGCGGATGTCAGGTCTTGAACTTCGACTTTCATGAATGCATAAATAAAGATAAAAAATGAAAATTCGCACTTGCTATCATATTCCTGAGCTGCAGAATTCACAATTCAAGACCTGACCCCTTTTCTTTTTTATTTTTCTTTTTTGTTTTTCTTTTTTGTTTTTCTTTTTTGTTTTTCTTTTTTGTTTTTTCTTTGATGGTTTTTGTTGTTTTCTCTGGCTGTATCTTTGATGATTGTTTCAGCAACTTCTTTTAATGACAGTCTTCTATCCATACTGAACTTCTGAAGCAGCCTGAACACTTCTGGCTCACTTAGACCCAGCTCTTTCATAAGTATTCCTTTCGCTCTTTCCACTAGTTTTCGGGTTTCAAGTCTTTCTTTAAGATCTGTTACCTGTCGTTCAAGCTCTTTCATTTCTTCAAAACGACTCCTGGCAATTTCAATAGCCGGTAAAAGATCTGAACTATCAAAGGGCTTTACAATATATGCCATTGCCCCGGCTTTAACCGCTTCCTCCACCAGAGATTTCTGGCTATAAGCGGTAAGAATAATCGCCGGGCAAATATTTTCTTTAGATAATACCCTGGCTACCTTTATACCATCCATCCCTGGCATCTTAATATCCAGGATTGCCAGGTCTGGTTTCTCCATTCGTGCCAGTTCAAGTGCTTTAATTCCGTCTGAAGCTTCAGCAACCACCTTAAAACCAATTTCTTCAAGCATCTCTTTTAAATCAAGTTTGATAATCGCTTCATCTTCGGCAATAAGGACTTTTATAACCTCTTTACTCAAGCTCAGCCTCCAGATTACTCGATTCTTTTTTTAAAAGTGGAACCTCAACAGTTACCGTAGTTCCATGAGAACTACCTTCCATTGTCCAGCTACCTGAAAGTTCATCTTTTACCAGGGTCTGTACTATTTGAAGTCCAAGATGATGCTGGCAAAAAGAACCAGGCTCCTCAGGAAGGCCAATCCCATCGTCAACGACTTTCATCAGAAGACGCATCTCTTCCCTTTGAAGCTCAATTTTTATTCTTCCTTTTCTTCTCCCCATGAAAGCATGTTCTAAAGCGTTTTGCACCAATTCTGTGAGCACCAGCGCTAGAGAAGTAGCCACCGGGGAAGCAACATCTCCGCTGTAACCCTCAATCTCTATTTCGATCTGTTTATCAGGCGAAGCAAAACTACTCTTTAGCATACTCGTTATATTCTCTACAATTTCTCTAAAATCAATCAGGCTTTTACTACTTTGAGAGAGAATCTCATGAACTACGGCAATGCTTGAAATTCTCCCTACGCTTTCAAGTATAGCCTCTTTCGCCTCAGGTGAAGACATTCTTCTTGACTGAAGCCTTAAAAGGCTGGCGATTGTCTGGAGATTGTTTTTAACACGATGATGTATTTCCCTGATAGTGGCTTCCTTAATTTTAAGCTGTTGTTCCCGAGCGCGCACTTCAGTCACATCACTAATGATAGAAACTGCTCCTTTAAGTCTGTCATTTTCTATCAAAGGAATTGCCCTTTTGATTACGGTCAAACCCCGCTCTTTAATTTCCTTCTTAACAGCTTTACGATCTTCAAGAGCAGTTAGTACTGGGCTTTCATCAAGCCCCAGCTTCCCGACGGCTTGCCCCACAAGAGAAGTTTCAACGCCTAGGCGTCGGTATATTGAAATAGCATTTGGCGTAGCATAAGTAACCATGCCGTCAGCGTTTATCCTGAGTAACCCATCGCCAACTTCTTTCGAAGTGGGAAATGTGATTTCGACATCAATTCCTGCTTCAATCATCTGGATTAAGTCTTCAGCAGCACTCATATAAATTTGCTCCATTTCACTGGGACGCCAGTCCCTTGGTGAACGACGTTCGCTGGTAATTACAGCAATTACCCGCTTTCCTTCTTTTATTGGTATCGCAGAAATCTTCAAGATGCCGCTCTTGTCTTCACCAATTTTGTATTCCACTCTTTTACATTTTTTAAAAGCCTCTTCTACTGCTCTGGGCACTCTATCAAAAACCTTACCGGTGATAGTTTCTTCCCTGACAGAAGTGGAAGTATTTGGTTGCACTGCGGATACCACTATCGCGCCCCCGTCTTTCTTTCGACAATAGATAGTAATGTCTGAATAGCTCAGGTCTGCAATAAGTTGAATATTTTTGCTAACCGCTCTGACCCTTTCCAATTGACTGCCACTAAGGTCAGTCATTCTTAAAATATTACTAAAAAGCTTATCTTCCTTATTCATTTATTCATATCACTTAAGTAAATTGGGGTCAGCTCTTGAATTGTGAAAGATTCATGATCCAAAATCCGACCCTCATTTTTTCCTGTTCTTAAAGGATGGAGAGGTATCTGTTCAGTTCGTACTCCGTAACCTGAGCTTTATAAACGTCCCACTCAGCTTTCTTGTTTCTTAGCAGGAACTCAAAAACATGTTCTCCAAGTGTCTCTTTCAAAAGCTTGCTTTTCTCAGCAATCTTTATGGCTTCATAGAGGTCTGCTGGTAAAGATTCAATGCCAGCATTTTCTCTTTCACTATTTGTCATTTCATAAATATTGTCATGCGCTTCTGGTGGAAGAGGATATTTATTTTTTATTCCCTCAAGTCCTGCGGCAAGCATTACCGCAAAAGCAAGATACGGGTTGCAAGCAGGGTCAGGGCTTCTAAGCTCAATTCTGGTCGCCTGCTCTTTCCCAGGCTTATACATTGGTACTCTTACAAGTGCACTTCTATTTCGACGACTCCAGCAGATATAAACTGGTGCTTCATATCCTGGAACGAGCCTCTTATATGAATTTACCCACTGATTAAGAACAATCGTTATCTCAGGAGCGTGTCTCAAAATCCCGGCAATGTACCCTTTTGCTACATCTGAAAGATGATATTCGTCGTTAGCGCTAAAAAAGGCATTTCGATCTCCTTCAAAAAGAGATTGGTGGGTATGCATTCCGCTACCGTTTACACCGAAAATGGGTTTAGGCATAAATGTAGCATAAACTCCGTATTGCTGAGCAATCTGCTTTACGATCAACCTATAAGTCATCACATTATCAGCCATTTCCAGTGCATCCGCATACCTGAGGTCTATTTCATGCTGGCTCGGAGCTACCTCATGATGTGAATACTCAACAGCAATCCCCATCTCTTCAAGTGCAAAAATGGTATCTCTTCTGTATGGAGTTGCCATGTCAAGAGGAGTCAAATCAAAATAGGTTCCCTCGTCAAGTACTTCAGTACTTTTAGAATCTTTCAGATAAAAGTATTCAAGTTCAGGACCTACATACATGGTGTAACCCATCTGAGATGCTTTTTCCAGATTTCTTTTCAATATATAACGAGGATCACCATCAAAAGGCGTACCATCAGGATTAAGAATGTCGCAGAACATTCTGGCTACTTTTACATCTTTCGACCATGGAAGAAGCGCAAAAGTATTTGGGTCAGGCTTCGCGATCATATCTGATTCTTCAATCCTCGTAAAACCTTCAATTGACGAACCATCAAATCCCATTCCCTCTAAAAATGCCTGTTCAATCTCTGCCGGTGTGATGGAAAAACTTTTCAAAAATCCCAGAACATCTGTGAACCAAAGTCTTATAAAACGAATATCCTTATCGCGAATCTGCTTAAGGACATATTCCTCGTCTCTCCTGGCTTTAATTTTTTCAACAGCCAAATCAATCACTCCCTTTTACTCTTTTCTTTTTTGTAAATCGTTGGTGTAAGGATAGATTAAGTATGTTACGAAAATGTTACATCAAAATTAATTCTCTATTACAA
>CALIRS010000198.1 GCA_938042205.1 uncultured bacterium
GAGCGGCGCCCTCCTTTCTTCCTACCCTTCACATATCATAAGGACCCTGGTATTTGATACCTTTCGTTCCCAAAAATTCAATTACGTCCTTTTCGATTTCAAATAAATACTTAATTGCAATTCCGCAGTTAGAACTATACTTCCGAGGGGTGGGGATAACTTTAATCTTAAAATTATTATCACGAAGCAATCTTTGAGCACGAATTGCATGGCTGGTTGAACTGAAAAGAATTACCCTTTCTTTTTTCACTGACGACTAACCTGCTCCTTTAAATAAACTATCTCTTTAAAATTTTTTTAAGCGCGTAAATCCCATGATCAAGTTCCTGTTCAGTATTAAAAACAGAAAAAGAAAATCTTACCGTCCCGTTTGGGAAAGTGCCGAAAGTTTTATGTGCCCAGGGTGCACAATGAAGGCCTACTCGCGACATTATATTAAACTCTTCGTCAAGGCGATAACCAATTTCAGAAACATCATATTTTTCAGCTACAAAAGAAATTACGCCAAGTCTTTCCCCGTTAACAGGTCCCACAATCCTTAAACCCGGCAGCTCAGAGATTTCCTGAATTAAGCGATTTGTGAGTCCTACTTCATATTCGTGAATTTGTTCAACACCTCTGTTAATTACAAATCTAACTCCAGCAGCCAGTCCAGCAAGACCGCCGGCATTCGGGGTGCCACATTCCAACTTGTCAGGCATAAATTCAGGCTGGATGTCAAATTCAGAGCGACTTCCAGTCCCTCCTCGAAAAACAGGAGAGACATCTACACCAGGTCTGACGTAAAGACCCCCTGTACCCATTGGTCCGTATAGTCCTTTATGACCGGTAAAAGCGAGCATATCGATTTTCATTTCTTTTACATTAATAGGAAAAGTTCCTGTGGTTTGGGCAGCGTCTACTAGAAGAAGCGTACCGTTCTTTTGAGTAAGCTGTCCAATTTCTTTTAACGGCTGAATAGTACCCGAAACATTAGAACCGTGAGCAAAAACAGCGAGTTTCGTTTTTTTCTTAAGCTTTTTCTCGAGGTCTTCGAGATTAATCACTCCTGACTGTGAATCACAATCTACAAACTCAAGTTCGACTCCCATTTTTTGCTGAGCAAACCTTAGAGGTCTGGCAACTGAATTGTGTTCAAGAGTGGATGTAATGACGCGGTCTCCCTCCTTGATGATTCCAAAGATTGCCATATTCAAAGCATAGGAAGCGTTATATGTGAAAGCAATTTGTAGCGGGTCTGGTGCCCCGATGAGCTCGGCAATTGCCTCTCTTGCCTCTTCAACCTTTTCTCCAGCCTCTACGGATAGGACGTGGCCCGACCTGCCCGGATTCCCTCCTATTTCTCTGTAAAATTGTTCCTGAGATTTTAGTACTTCCTCAGGTTTAGGGAATGTAGTAGCCGCATTATCAAAATAGATTATGGATTTCATAAAACTCATTTTAACAGATTCTCGCTTCTCGGGGTCTTTCTATAATTGCGAATTTTTAAGAATGCATAAATAAATATTTAAAATGAAAGTTCACTCTTGTTATCATTCACCTGAGCTGGGAGATTCACAATTCAAGACCTGACCCCCAGATTTTGGGGATTTTTTATGTAACTATTGACACAAGCTTGTGAAAAGCATAAATTCTTTTTGTTTTTAAATGTTACAAATAATATTCTTAAAAGTTGGAGTGGCAATTGAAGTTATCTCAATTGATACCGATCATTTACAACTGGGTTGACATTGTTTGTTTAATACTTCTCTCCGTAATCCCCATCGGTCTCTTAGGACATATGACTGGTAATTTTCTAACAGGAAGAATTTACAAAAGATTTGTTCTGAAAAAGTGGCCCCATCATGACAAACCATTTAAACCGCTCCCTCGTCGCCTGGCACATCTCACTCACGTAATTTGCATGGTAGGACTTGCCCTTACCGGGATGTACATTCATTTCCCATTTTTTGACGCCAACCGCATCATAATCAAATATTTTCACTACTTTTTTGCATTTATCGTCGGGGTTAACTACATTTTTCGGCTCTGGTGGTCGTTTTTTTCTGACTATCCTGATAGCGATGAATTTGTACTTACCTGGAAGGAAATAAAAGTCATCCCAGCCGTTATCAAGTACTATGCCTTCATGGCAGATGACAAGCCGCACCTTGCTGATTTCAATCCGATGCAAAAAATTACCTATCTATCTTTTGCAGCAGTGATGCCCATCATTGGCCTTACCGGAATTTCCCTGATTTTTGGTGAATGGCTACTACCTCCCATCGCCCGTTTCTTTGGAGATCTGCCCACCACTAAGCTTTTTTTACGCTTAATACATTACCTTTGCAACTGGTTCTTCATATTATTTACAGTGGTACACGCTTATCTTGCTATATCTGAAGACCTGCCCGCATTTCTTTATTTCTTTTTCAATATTGAGCCCGCACACCATGAAGAGCATGGTGAACATGGCGAACATGTAGAATCAACAGGTTCTCACACAGAATACCAGGAAAGCGGAGGCTCCTTAGAACATGAGCACTAAGCGACTGTCAATTTTCTCCACAATTTTAGTTATGATGCCCATCCTTATTTTCTTCTTCTCACCCTCAGCAGCGATAGCCGCAAAGGTAGAAACCCTTACTTTTACCATTGGCATTCCTGGTAAAACCGGATGCCTGGTTTGTCATCAGGATAAAGCGCTGGTGAAATACGAGCTTGGAAAGCCACGCTCACTCTATGTGAATCCTGAAGATTTTTCCAGAACACACGCTGAAGTAACCTGTATAGATTGCCACACCGATTTTACTTACAAAAGCATAAAACCTTCGCGGGAAGACTGGCGGGTTGTTGCGGGAACTTCATGTAAAAACTGCCATGATGAAAAGAAGAAAATTGATCACCGAAAGAACTACGCCGATTATCGTGAAAGTATTCACGGAAGACGGCTACTCGTAGAAAAAAACATGAATGCTCCTACATGTGCGGGATGCCATAATTTTCACCGGATACGTCGTCTCTCAGACCCTGTTGAGATGATGGAATTTAGAAAGGAAGCTTATCAGGTTTGCGGTCGCTGCCACCAGGACTACTGGGATAATTATAATGATTGGTTCCATGGAAAGGGCTACAAGCATGGAGCTCCCGATGCCCCCCCGTGCTGGGACTGCCATGGTGCACATAATATTCTTAATAGCAAAGATTCTAATTCGCCTACAAACATTTCAAGACTTCAAGACCAGTGCGCTAAATGCCATAAGGATGCAGACCGTGCTTTTGCAGAGTACGGCAGATACATCCATAGTAGAAATGACCTGATTAGAGAAAACTTGGTAATGAAAATCATTTTTACAGTTCTTGATTTTGTGAAAAACAGCTATCAGAGGGTGACAGGTTACTTCAAAATAGTTCCATCTTGAGGCAAGAAATGAATTTGATTAGAAATATCCGCAAAGGATTTTTCATTATTTTATTAATTTCTATTTGTGCTCTAATCGCTGGTGTTTCTGTTGCTCAGGAAATTCCCTCTTTTGAGCCTTCGCTTTATTCACTTCCCCATTATGGCACTCCACGCGAAGGTGTACTGTTTCCCGAGAAGAAAATCACCGTAACTATCAAAAGACCAATCCAGATGGGGCAGTGTGCACCCTGCCATGAAAACCTTGATGGTTTCAGGAAGGGCTGGCTTAAAAACGTTAACCATAATCTTCACTTTACACGTGGAATCTCCTGTGATACCTGCCATTTTGAAAATCCTCACTACCCGGATCACATTGTGCGTATACCGATGAAGGTTTGCTTTAACTGTCACGGGCTTACGCATGGTCCAACAGGTCCTCTTGCTCCTGGAGAATGCAATACCTGCCACCCGAAGAGAGCAGAACCTCCGACACATACAATTCGCTGGAAACTTAAAGAACATGCGTCCGCTGATACACATGAATGCGTAATGTGCCACCGCGATATTTCTTTTTGCAATAAATGTCATCTAAAGGAAAGCGTACGCAATATCGAAGAGCTCGAGTACAACTTTAAACCCATGAGAATTACCGGGCAAACACTCATCTCAGTAATAAATATCAAATTACCAACTACCATGAGTGATTGCTATCCCTGCCACAAAGATATTGAAAAAATAAATGTGCCAGGATTAATCTTTAATCACGAGAAACATTTTGCCAAAGGGATAAAATGTCAGTCGTGTCACGATTTCTATCCTCACCAGCCAGATAGAACACTGAGAATTCCGATGCAGTCCTGTTATTCCTGTCACCAGTTGATCCACGGGAAACAGGGGTTACTGGCTTCGGGAGACTGTAGCCTCTGCCACCCGCGAGGATTCAATCTGAAGCCGAAGGATCACACAGGCGCTTTTGTAAAAGGGGTGCATAAAGACCGCGCTTATAAGGAGCCTTCTTACTGCTCAATGTGTCACGCTGATTCTTTCTGTCAAAGATGTCACCTGCAAAAGAAGATTATGCCAGCTGACCATAAAGATGTGGCTAATTTCAGGCCAAACCATGGAAAGGATTATATAAAAAGAAAGTACTGTTTTTACTGCCACATTGAGAAGTTCTGCACAGATTGTCACCGTGTAGACCCTATTCCACATCCTCCACTGTTTCTTGCTGATCATGGAAAGATAAAGTATGCTGATAAATCTGCATGTAATGTCTGTCATAAGGACCGCACTATGTGTGAGAACTGCCACCACTTCCAGGTGGCAAGAGCTCTTCTTAAAAGAGAAAACTGCATCCGGTGTCATCCTGAGTACAGGCTTAAAATGCTTCAGATAAAAAATCGAGGACATATGGTTCATGCGGCTCATTTTGAAATGACGAACACTCCGCCGTTTACCTGCGACAAATGCCATGCTCAGGGTTATGCTCTCGGTCATGACTATGCCACTTTCCAGCTCTGTAAGGAGTGCCACGGTGCTTACAGGCTTGGTAAGCTGATAGCTAAATGGAATGTGGATAACGGGGAACTTTGCGCGCGCTGCCACCGCGTGGGAAGTGGGCTTCCCGAAAACGTGCGCGTCACCCCCCCATAACAAATGCAACATAATGAACGGGGGAGAACGGGGGTCAGGTCTTGAATTGTGAATTACGCTGGTCAGTCATTAATAATAAGGGCGACTTTTCATTTTTAGCCATTATTTTATACGTTTCTTAAGCGTTCAGAATAAAAGCCCAGCACTCTTCATTAGTTAATAGCCAGCAGCACACAGCAAACAGTCCATAAAGAAGTCAAAAAAGAAGACCTGTTCAACTCTTGCCGAGAAAAAGTAATTCCTGTAACATAGCAAAAGTTTTTTAAAAGGAGTAGATGTGAGCACTACCACCAGAAAATTTTTAGATAATGAGAAACTCCTCAATTTAGCGATAAGAATTTTAATTGCTCTTATAATTCTAACTGCCGCAGCTCTCTTAGCATATCGCTACTATTACTACAATATTCAGCTAAGGGAAAAAATTCCAGCTTATCAAGCATTAAGGCAGCTCGAAAAAGAGGTCAGAAAGAACCCTCTGAACATCAACGCCAGGATTCAGCTTGCGAGCGCATATATAGCTGTAAAGCAGTATGACGACGCAATCCAGCAATGTTATGAAGTTCTTAAAGTAGATAAGGAAAACCAGGCGGCTATGGTTCTCGCTGGCTTTTCCTATGTTGAGAAAGGCGAGTACGATGAAGCAATCAAAATCCTTAAAAAGGAAATCGACACTTACTCTGGCGCCGGCTTTGCGATGGAAAATAGATGGCTTGCCGACGCTTTCTTCTACACCGGGGTGGCTTACTGGAAGAAAAAAGACCTTGATAAAGCTATTTACCATGTAAGTCGCGCAGCGCTTATCAGAAGAACTGACGCTGACACCAGCTTTTTCCTGGGAAGGCTCTATTATGAGAAAAAACTTTACAACAACGCAGAGACCTATTTTCAAAGGGCGATTAGCTTTGACCCAAAGTATATAGACGCACATTATGGCTTAGCACGTGTTTATGAAAGAATGGACCTCCTGGGAATGGCAGTAAATGAGTATGAAAGGACTTATCGCCTGAATCCTAAATTAAAAGATGCAAAAGAAAAAAGCGATGAGCTTTTTGATAAGTTGAGTGCTACCGTAGATAAAAGCCCGACTGTGGATAATCTAATCCAACTTGGATATGCATGCATGGGAAGACGCGATTTTGTTTCCGCATACAAAGCTCTTGATAGAGCTATCAGAAAAGAGCCAGAAAATCCCTCTGTTTATTACGCACTTGGATATGTAGTTGAAAGGGAATGGGCAGAACAAAAGGATAAAAATACTGTTGCTGCTCAAAAACTTAAGAAAAAGGCAGAAGATTATTATAAAAAGACACTTGAACTTGACCCAGAATATGAAGGAGCGATGGCAGGACTTAAAAGGATTCAATTAGGGATTGCCGAGGAAGAAGTTATCAAGCGAAGAATCAAGGTTAGAGGAAAAGGTTAACATAAAATCTTAACATAAAATCATAGGTTTCTATGGAGGCAAATTAACTTTTGGCTGAAGAGGCTCACAGGGAGCAGGAATTTGCTGAAAAAAGAAGACTGGTAGTCGAATTAAAAGGAAAGGAAAGACGTCGCAAGAAACGCATTTTTCTATTTATTCTTTTGCTTTTATTGATTCTCCTTTTAGCTATTTTTTACTGGTTTGGAAGAAAGAAGGAGCTGCCCCTTCCCGCTATAGAGTTAGCACAGGTGGAAAGAGTGCTTCCTCCGGATCCACTTTTTTTCTTTGATGGTTCACCTGATCATAAGATGAGAAGGCCAACCGATGTCAAGGTAAACCCCATAAATAGGCTGGTCTACGTCACTGACAGCTTTAATTCGCGAATATCAGTATTTGATGTGGATGGCAATTTTCGCTTTGCTTTCAATAAGCTCGATAAAGGAAAAAAGATAAGGCGTCCTCTATATATTGCTTTTGACTCAAAGGGAAATGTCTGGGTAACTGATAGACAGTGGCAGAAAGTATTTATTTTCACCATGGAAGGTAAGTTTATTAAGGAGTTTAACCCTAAAGGAGTTGACCGTACTCGCTGGCAGCCAAATGCTATTTTTATTGATAAACGAGGCAACATTTATATTTCAGAAATTGAAAAAACACACCGTATTCAGGTCTTTTCTCCTGATGGAGAACTACTCGTTGATTTTGGGAAAGTAGGCAGTGCGAAAAAAATGGAACAGGAACCGGGCGTGTTTGCTTTTCCAAATGGCATTGCCGTTGATAATAAGTATATGTATATCACTGATTCTACAAACAGACGAGTTCAAATCTTTACTTTAGATGGAAAATTTGTGAAGGTCATTGCAACTGGCGGAAACCCGAGGGGTATTGCTATCGGTTATATGGATAGACTGCACATCGTTGATGCCCCCGGCCATAACATTCTTGTTTATGATAAGAAAGGAAATCTTCTTACCCAATTTGGAAAAGTTGGCGCTGAAAAGGGTCAAATGTTTTATCCCAACGGGATTGGCACTGATGGAAGAAGAATCTATGTGGCAGATACCTGGAATCACCGCATCGACGTCTGGGCGTGGCGACCGACGGTGGTCACTCCACCACTCGCAAGGAGGCTTCTCCCATGGTGGTGGCTACTTTTGCCGTTACTTCTTCTACCACTACTTCTCAGGAAACGTAAGAATATCGCTACAAGGGACTTCATAGACAAAGCTATTAATGAAGAAAAGCTTTCGATTGTTAAAAAGGAACTTAAGAGACTTTATGTTGCTCGAACTCTTTATGAGGACTTCAAAGAACTCGAAATTGAGGGCATTAAGATGGAAGACTTTCTAAAAGTGGGAGATTAT
>CALIRS010000199.1 GCA_938042205.1 uncultured bacterium
ACTACTTGGCGAGAACTTCAGTATTGAAAGAATAGGGACTGATGGTGATTTTAAAAAAGCGATTAATCTTTTAAAACAGCTTGATGGGCGGGTTGATGCTATCGGGCTTGGAGGAATCGATATCTATCTTTTTGCCGGAGAGAAGAAGTATGTTATAAGAGATGCAAAGCGGTTGGTAGCTGCAGTGAAAGAGACGCCGGTGGTTGATGGGAGTGGCTTGAAGCTTACTCTTGAAAAATTAGCCGTTAAGAAACTTGAAGAGAAAGGTTTTTCTTTCAAGGACAAGAAAGTATTGATGGTTAGCGCGGTTGATAGATGGGGTCTGGCAGAAGCTCTATATGAAGCCGGTGCCAGGATTACGTTCGGAGATCTTATCTTCGGGCTTGGAATCCCCATTCCAATTAAAACTTTTGAATCTTTTAAAATTCTTGCCAGAACGCTTCTTCCATTGATCGTTAATATGCCTTTTAAAATTCTTTATCCTACTGGCAAAAAGCAGGAGAAAGAACCCGGACACAGGTTTGCGCGATTCTACGATGAAGCAAATGTGGTTGCAGGAGATTTTCTTTTTTTAAGGAAGTATATGCCACAGGATATGAAAGGCAAATGGATACTTACAAACACTATTACTAGGGATGATGTAGAGGAGCTAAAGAAAAGGGGTGTTTCATATTTGTTTACCACTACTCCAGAATTTGAAGGAAGGTCTTTCGGAACAAATGTAATAGAAGGAGTGTTTGTAGCTTTGCTTGGTAAGCATCCGGACTTAATTACTAATGAGGATTATCTAAATCTGCTCAAGAAATTAAATTATGAACCAAGAATTGAGAAGTTAGGAGTATAACATGGCTGACTTCGGTTTTTTAGTTCATCCTTTAGGTCTGGATGATGTTTATAAAAAATATTCTTTTGCAAAGAAAGTTTCGCCAAAATTAGTAAAGAGTTTGCTGAGAAGGCGACCTCCCTTTGTTATTGGGGAGATGAGAGGCATTATCTCAGAAACTGGGAAATCAGTTGAAGGTGTAATAGTTGCCGTACCATTTCTTCCTGAACAATTTTACGAACTTGAAGAGAAAAAGATCCTGAAAAAAATTACCAAAGCAGTTAAAGTAGCTGCTGAAGAAGGAGCGAAGATCGTTGGATTAGGGGCTTTCACTGCTATACCTGGCAATGGCGGGCTTGATCTTAAGGGAAGAGTATCTATTCCGGTGACTACAGGAAATTCCTATACAGTAGCTATCGCCATGGAATCTGTTCTGGAAGGCTTGAAAGTAATGGGCAGAAATCCAGAGGAATCTGTTCTGGCGGTTTTTGGTGCCACAGGCTCGATTGGAAGAACAGTGTCAATCATTCTTTCGCGAGAATTTAAGAAGTCCATTCTTGTGGGAAGGTCAAAGGAAACGCTTGAGGATGTTGCTAAAGCAGTCCGCAAAAGTGGCGGAACAGAAGTCGAAACCACCACTGATCTTACAAAAATAAAAGAAGCGGATGCACTGGTTGCAGTTTCGAGTGCAGTTGAAGCAGTGATTGAACCAGAGATGCTGAAACCTGGTGCTGTTGTCTGTGATGTTGCTAGACCTCGAGACGTTTCAGCTTCAGTTATCAAGAAGAGAAATGATGTGCTGGTGATTGACGGTGGTGTAGTTTCTGTTCCCGGTAATTTTCATTCTACCTTTGAATTTGGCTTACCGCCTGGTAAGGCGCTTGCCTGCATGGCGGAGACAATGATTCTAACACTTGAAGGAAGATATGAATATTTTACTCTTGGAAAAGAAATTACCCCTGAAAGAGTTGAAGAGATTCAAAATCTGGCTTTAAAGCATGGATTTCGAATTGGCGGATTTCGAAGCTTTGAAAAAGAGCTATCAATCGCTAAGATAGAAGAAATAAAGCGAAACGCAAAGATGGCATTAAAGATTTCTTGAAACTGCCAACCCGTGCTTATAAAATCTGCATGTTTATTTAAGAGGTGAAAAATGTTAAAGATTGCTCTTCCTAAAGGAAGCCTTGAAGAGAAAACACTTCAGCTTTTTAAAGAAGCTGACCTCGAGGTGCTGAAAGAATCAAGAAACTATTTTTGCACTATTAAAGACCCCAGGGTTAAAGAGGTAAGAATTCTCAGGCCACAGGAAATACCGGCGTTTGTTGCAGAGGGCTATTTTGATCTTGGAATATCTGGTTATGACTGCATTATGGAAAATGAAGCTGATGTTGAAATTATTGCAGAATTACCAATTTCGCGAGCTACAGCCCGTCCCGTTAAGTTAGTGGTAGCTGTTCCTGAAGATTCCGGAATTGACAACGTTTCAAACATCCCCGATGGAGCAAGAGTGACCACTGAGTTTCCAAATATAACCCGGAAGTTTTTTGAACAGCATGGAAGAAAAGTGAAGGTTTACTATTCACATGGTGCCACTGAAGCTAAAGTCCCTGATATTATGGATGTTGTAGTTGACTTGACAGAGACCGGAGAGACTTTAAGAAGAAACCGCTTGAAAATAATTGGTACCATTCTGGAATCGACCACTCGACTTTTTGCCAATAAAGTCAGTTATCGTCATCCTGAAAAAAGGAGGGCAATTGACGAGATAAAAACCCTGCTTTTAGGAGTAATTGAAGCCAGGGGTAAAGTAATGCTTTCGATGAATGTTCCTGCCAAAAAACTTGATGACGTAATATCCATTCTTCCAGCAATGAAGAAACCAACAGTGTCACCGCTTTACAACTCTGATTACTACGAGGTGGTCACAGTAGTTGAAAAGGCAAACGTCAACATTATTCTTCCGGAACTGAAGGCAAAAGGGGCTGAAGATATTTTAGAAATTGCAATTTCTAAAATTGTTAAGTAGAAAGCAGCATCTTAATGGTAGGAAAGAGAGAATTAATTCTTACTCGCGCAGCATTGATCGCAGCACTGTATATTGTTTTGACAGTGGTAATGGGTTATTACTCTTATGGACCTATTCAGGTGAGAATCTCTGAAGCACTTACCATTCTGCCAGTTTTTTTTCCTGAAGCTATTGCGGGGCTTTTTTTAGGGTGTTTGATAGCTAACATTTTTGGAGGATTCGGAATTTACGATATTGTTTTTGGTTCTTTACTAACACTTTTGGCTGCTTTTCTCACTTACCTGTTTCGCAGAAGGGTGCCATTAGCATTTCTTTCGCCTGTAATTGTAAATGGATTTGGAGTTCCTCTCTATCTTCAATTCCTTGTTAAAAATGTTCCTTACTGGCTGCTCGCGCTGCAGATAACTGCTGGAGAAGCTATTTCTATTTTTGGGCTCGGATCGCTGGTTTACCTCGGAATTAAAAGAAATTTCCCGTCCGAAGAAAAAGAAAAACTTTTATTTACTATATAATTTCAATCTGATTCTGAAAAATTGTTCAGGAGTAGATATGGAAGAATTTCTGGAGACGGACCCTTTACTTGTAAGAAAAAAGAAACTTTTAGATCTCATAAAGTCAGGAGAAGAACCTTTTAAGAAAAGGTTTGCAAGAACTCATATTATTGAAAGTTTACGGGAAAAATTTGGCGGGATCGCATCAGGTACTGAAACTGGTGAGATTGTCAGAATAGCCGGGAGATTGATGACTTTTCGGTATCACGGAAAGGCAACCTTTGCGGACATTCGGGATGGAAGCGAAAGAATTCAGCTTTTCACTTCAAGAGATGTGCTTGGTGAAAAACTTTACAAAAAGTTTTGTGATCTTGACATCGGAGACATTGTTGGAATTGAGGGTGAAGTTTTTAAAACAAGACGTGGCGAACTTTCCGTAAAGGTTCAAAAGTATGAACTTCTTGCCAAAGCACTGCGACCTTTGCCTGAGAAATGGCATGGCCTGAGGGATATCGAAACACGCTATCGACAGAGATACGTTGACCTCATTGTCAATGAACAGGTCAGAGAAATATTTATTATTCGAAGCAAGGTGATAAAGCTTCTTCGAGAATTTTTGGACAAGAAAGGATTTATAGAGGTTGAAACTCCGATGCTTCAGCCAGTCCCCGGAGGAGCTACTGCAAGACCTTTTATCACTCATCATAATGCTCTAGATATGGATTTATATATGAGGGTTGCTCCTGAGCTCTATCTAAAGAGATTAGTTGTTGGTGGCTTTGAAAAAGTCTATGAGTTAAACCGGAACTTTCGAAACGAAGGCATTTCAGTTCGACATAATCCTGAGTTTACGATGCTTGAATTTTATCAGGCTTATGTAGACTATAACGACATGATGGATCTTGTGGAAGATCTATTAAACTATGTGGTAATTAATGTTAAAGGAACCCTTATTTTTGAATATCAAGGAATGGAACTTAACTTTGAAAAACCATGGGAAAGGCTGACAATGCTGGAAGCTATTAAAGAATACGGGAACCTCGAAGTTTCTTTTGATATGGAAGTTGATGAACTCCGGAAAATTGCCGAATCCTCTGGGGTAGATGTTAAACCTTATTATGGTAAAGGTAAGCTAATAACAGAAATTTTTGAAAAGACTGCTGAAACGAAAATAGCAGGTCCAGTAATCGTGTATGATTACCCAGAAGAAGTATCACCTTTAGCAAAGAAGAAGAAAGATGCACCTTATCTTACGGAACACTTTGAAGTAATTGCAGGCGGTCTTGAAATTGGCCCTTCCTTTTCCGAGCTTAATGATCCCGTTGATCAGGCTGAAAGATTTAAAGAACAAGTAAACCTTCTTAAGCGTGGTGAAGAAGAAGCACAACATTATGATTATGATTATATTAGAGCGTTGGAATATGGATTGCCTCCTACTGGTGGAGCCGGCATCGGGATTGATAGACTTGTAATGCTTCTTACAAATATGCACTCTATTCGTGAAGTAATATTGTTTCCACATTTAAGACCTGAATCCAGGGTCGATGAAGATTGAAAAAAATGTTGAAAAGAACAGATCTGAACACGGATACACTTAAGATTCAACAATTTTTCCTGCTTATTGTTTATATCAGAATGAATCTTGCCGATTATGAGAGAGAGCAGATAATAGCGTTTTAGAAAAACAGGTAAATCTTACTCATTGACATGTGGCTTTCAGGGTTTAAAAATAGGTATAAGAGGCGAGGCGTAAAAGATGTCGGAAAAGTTTTTTGAAAGATTTACTGAAAGGGCTCGAAAAGCCATTATATATGCTCAGGAAGAGGCCCGGATGCTTAATCAGACCTATGTAGGCACCGAGCATCTTCTTTTTGGGATCATTCGTGATGAAGATGGGATCGCTGCTCAGGTTCTAATGTCTCTTGGTATATCGCTTGAGGATGTGCGAGAGCAGATAGAAGAAATGATAGGTCGGGGAGATACTCCTCCAACCGGACATATCCCGTTTACTCCAAGGGCTAAGAAAGTTTTTGAACTGGCACTCAGGGAAGCTCTTCAGCTCGGGCACAACTACATAGGTACTGAGCACATTCTACTTGGACTTTTGAGAGAAGGAGAAGGAATCGCGGCACGCGTCCTTTTCAATCTTGGCGCAGATATAGAGAAAGTACGAAATGAAATAATAAAAATATTATCGGGATATGTTGAAAAACCCAGTTTTGAAAGTGAACCACCTATGCCCAGACGAAGTACTTATCTTGACGAATTCGGGCGCAATCTGACTCTTCAGGCAAAGCAAAACAAGTTAGACCCGGTAATTGGCAGAGAAAAAGAAATAGAGCGTGTGATGCAAATTCTTTCGAGGCGTACCAAGAATAATCCCGTCCTTATCGGAGAACCCGGTGTTGGTAAAACTGCTATTGTTGAGGGTCTTGCTCAAAGGATTGCTGAAAACGAAGTTCCCGAAACTTTGAAAGGAAAGACTATTTACACCCTTGACCTGGGAGCTCTGGTTGCAGGTTCAAAATATAGAGGAGAATTTGAAGAGCGCCTGAAAAGAGTGCTTAAAGAAATCAAGGAACGTGGAGATGTAATTCTTTTTATAGATGAGGTACACACTCTTGTAGGAGCTGGAGCAGCAGAAGGTGCGATTGACGCCGCCAGCATTTTAAAACCGGTACTGGCTCGAGGTGAGCTACAAACTATTGGAGCCACCACTATCGATGAGTATCGCAAGCACATTGAAAAAGATGCTGCTCTTGAGCGACGCTTTCAGCCCATTTTTGTTGATGAGCCAACAGTTGAGCAAACACTGGCAATTCTTAAAGGCTTGCGGGACCGCTATGAAAAACACCACAATGCAGAGATTACTGACACCGCTCTGGTAGCCGGAGCTACCCTCTCTGATCGCTATATAACAGATAGATATCTTCCTGACAAGGCTATTGACCTGATTGACGAAGCAGCTTCCAGAGCGAGAATAAAGTTATTAACTGTACCACCTGAAGTTAGGAAGCTTGAGGAAGACATTAAAAAAATCAAGCAGCGTAAAGAGGCTGCAATTGCTGAACAGGAGTTTGAAAAAGCAGCCAAGCTTAGAGATAAGGAACGTAGCTTAATTATTAAAAAGCGCCAGCTTGAGGAAAAATGGAGAAAAGAAAGAGAACAGGTCAAGCCACGAATTTCTGAAGAAGACATTGCCGAGATTGTATCTCTCTGGACGGGAATTCCGGTGGTAAGGCTAACTGAAGAGGAAACTGAAAAGCTCATTAAGATGGAAGAAAATCTCCATAAAAGAATTGTGGGACAGAAAGAAGCTGTGAGCGCAGTTTCACGCGCTATTAGAAGAGCAAGGAGTGGAATAAAGGATCCCAAGCGTCCGATTGGTTCTTTTATTTTCATGGGTCCTTCTGGTGTTGGCAAAACTGAGCTCGCAAAGGCTCTCGCTGAGTACATTTTCGGAGATGAGGATGCTTTAATTCAGCTTGACATGTCTGAATATATGGAGAAACATACTGTTTCCAGGCTGGTTGGTTCTCCTCCTGGTTATGTGGGTTATGAGGAAGGCGGGCAGCTGACTGAAGCTATCAGAAGAAAACCATTCTCAGTAGTGCTCTTTGATGAAATAGAAAAGGCACATCCTGATGTTTTTAATGTGCTTCTTCAGATTCTTGAAGATGGCAGACTGACAGATGCTCAGGGTAGAACAGTTGATTTCAAGAATACTATTGTCATTATGACTTCTAATATTGGTGTTCGTGAAATTACTAAAGGCACTTCGCTTGGTTTTACCCGCCAGAAAGGTCATGGCGGTCTTGACTATGAAGAAATTAAAGAAAAATGTTTAACTGAACTTAAGCGCACGGTGAGACCAGAATTCTTGAATCGGATAGATGAGGTAATAGTATTCCATGAGCTCAGCAAGAAAGAAATAAAGCAAATAATTGACATTATGATTGATAAGTTGAATCAAAAATTAGCTTCACAGGATATTGAGATACTACT
>CALIRS010000200.1 GCA_938042205.1 uncultured bacterium
GAGAAGCTACGTTTTTTGCTTTCATCATTCTCTTCATCATCCAGCGTCCAAGTCCAAGCATATTCATTTTTGAAAGAGGAGCTTTTTTAAAACCATCTTTCTTAAGTGACTGCAGCCCCCAGAATGTAAAAAAGATAGCAGCCTCCATTCCTACTGCAAGAGCTCCATTTGCAATGATGAAGGCACTATAAAGTTTATCCAGGGAATAGCCATGTACTATTATGGTCGCACGGTTTTTATCATTTTCTAAACCTGTATTTTTATCATCCATACTCCTTCATCCTCACTTATCTCAAGAACTTTAAGATTCATTGCTTTTGCTGCCATTGGAATTTCTTTCTTTGAAGCTGGATGTGTGCCCACCACCTCTATAATGTCGCCTTCAGAAGCTTTGCGGATTGCTTTCCTGGTTTCAACAAGAGGCACCGGGCAGGTTTCACCTTTAACGTCAACTTTAACGACAGCCATTTCCATCCTCCCCTTCAAAAATTACTTCAACCTTATTTATATCCCAGAGTCTTTCAATTCTTTCGATGACATCATCCTTTATTGCGTTTGCATAAGGATGATCGTCACAAAGAGCTATTTTGATTGTGGCAGTTCCGTCATTCACACTAACGTCTGATATTAGCTTTGTCCGTACTACATCAAGCCCTGTAAGAGGATTCATAACGTGTCTGAGTCTTTTTATAATAACATCCCTTGTAGTGGGTTCTTTTTTAGTTATAAGACCATGCCTTTCTTCGTAATCGCGAATCGCTTCCCTTAAACCTTCCACTGCTAAAACCGAGCAGTGAACTTTGACTGGCGGAAGTCCTCCTAACGCTTCCGATGCTTGCTTCCAGGAAATTTTCTTTGCCTCCTCAATAGTCTTTCCTTTCGCCATTTCAGTAATAATAGAGCCTGTTGCTATGTTTGAAGCGCAACCATAAGATTCAAACTTTACATCTGTGATGACCTTTGTCCCAGAGTCTACCTTAATATAAACAGCAACCATATCTCCACAGGCAGGACTTCCCTCAACTGATTTTCCATCGGGATTATCAATCTTCCCCACATTTTTTGGATTCCTGAAATGTTCAAGGATTACCTCGTTATAAGGAAATTTCATCACCAACACCTCTATTTCTTTCCCAGAGGACTTATTTTTCTGAGTCTTGATACAATCTCAGAGGTGGCTTCAATAACTCTTTCCACCTCTTCAAGGGTATTAAATCTTGACAGCGTAAATCTAACCGATCCATGAGCCCGCTCATGGTCACCACCGATTCCAAGTATCACATGACTTGCCTCAAGTGATTTGCTAAAGCATGCTGAGCCGGTGCTCACCGCTATTCCATGAAAGTCAAGATGCAGAGTAATCGATTCTCCCTCAACAAATCTAAATGTAATATTAGCATTTTGAGGTATTCTCTGTATACGATGTCCATTTAATACCGTCTCCGGAACTTCTTTTAAAAATCTCTCAATCAAAATGTCTCTCAGGTTCCTAATGTATTCATTTTCTTCAGAAGTCACTAAATCCACCGCTTTTGCAAACCCTACTGCTCCGGGAATGTTTTCTACCCCGGGACGTAAATCTTTTTCCTGATAGCCTCCATACATAATCTTTTTCACAGGAGTACCTTCCCTGATATAAAGAGCAGCGATTCCCCTTGGACCATGGATGGTATGTGCAGAAATTGTTAGAAGATCTACATGCGTTCTGGAGACATCAATTGGAACTCGCATAAAAGTATGTGTCGCATCGGAATGAAAAATGACATTCTTTTCTTCACATATTTCGGCAATTTCATCAATATTTTGAATCGTACCAATCTCCTGATTAGCATGTTGAATAGAAACCAAAACTGTTTCTTCTTTAATTGACTTCCGCAACTCATCCAGATTTACCACTCCTGAAGAATCAACCGGTACATAAGTTACCTCATATCCCTGCTTCTCTAAAGCTTTAAATGTATTTATCACCGGAAAATCTTCTATAGTACTTGTAACCATATGTTTCCCTTTTTTATTTTGCAACGCTCTGATGACTCCTTGAATTGCCAGATTGGAAGATTCAGTAAAATCTGAGGTAAAAATGATTTCCGAAGAAGAAGCATTTAGTTTTTTAGCTATAATCTCCCTCGCTTTTTCAAGTGCCTCTCTTGCTTCTATTCCCATTGAATATGCAAATTCCGAAGTCGCTACCGCATATGTATCAAAAAAATAAGGCTTCATAGCTTCAAGAACCCTTTCATCAAGCCTTGTTGTAGCTGCATTATCCATGTATATATATTTCATGTCAGCTCCCTTTGAATAACTTTAATATATTCTACTATTCCGATAGGATTATTACCATAATTTTTTATGAAATTTTTTTCTTTTTATTTCTACCCGTTTGTTTGATAGTTGCTCTATCTTCACACACAGCATACTCAAGTTGAATGGTGGCATTATTTATTTCAAACTTATCTTTGAGAAGATTTTCAATTTCTGAAGTGATCGCACACCCTTCCGATAGGCTTACATCCTCTTTCAGATCAACGTGTGCATCGAAGAAAATCTCTCTTTCACTTAATTGCCAGATGTGAATATGATGCACATCGTTAACGCCATAGATTTTTTCTATCTCTTTCTTGACTTCAAAAACATCAATATGTTCTGGAACAGATTGCATAATAATGTTAATTGTTCTGTTCAATATAGTATAACCTTCCTTCAGAACATAAATACCAATAATCAAGGTTAGAACAGGGTCAATAAGATAAAATCCAAATAAAATAATGAAAACTCCACCTGAAAGTACTGCCAATGAGGAGATTGAATCAGCTACCAGGTGAACAAATGCAGAGCGAATGTTTATACTTTTATTTGATTCTTCTCTTAAAAGGTAAACTGCAAAAAGATTTGCAATAAGTCCCACGAAAGCAACGCTCACCATAAGAGAGCCTCTTATCTCTACCGGATTAAAAAATCTTTCGAAAGCTTCTCTGAATACAAATATTGAAATTACAATAAGGACCATTGCATTAATGAAAGCAGCAAAAACCTCAGCCCTCTTATAGCCAAAAGTCTTTCTGGGAGAAGCTTCCATAAGGGATAGCCGGAGGGCGAAATAACTGATTATGACTGCCATTCCATCGCTGAAGTTGTGTAATGCATCGGAAAGCAAAGATAGACTTCCTGAAATGATACCACCTATAGCTTCAGCAGCGGTAATTATAAAGTTTAGAAAAATAGTTATTAAAAGTTTTTTACCAGATATTTCTTCTTCCAGATGAGAATGTTCCACAAAGCATTCCTCTTTAACCCAGAGCTTTTTACAACATAATGCTAAATATCTTAACCTAAATTGCCACAAAGACTACAGCAGCGCTTAAATTCTATACTGAAAACTTGAATCATCACGTAAAGAGCACTGCTTAAATGATTCCGGGCACATGATACTAACCAATTTTTTAACTACCTATCTAAAAATTTTTTTGATTAGCAAGGTCATAAACATATGGCAAAAACTAATATACGAAATATCACAAAAGACGATAGAATTCAGATATCGCGCCTTTATGATACCTTTTTCGTCAGACTGCAAGCAGAAACTCTTGTGTTTTATCCTAATAGCTTAATTGAACCGCCTGATATGCATTTGGAAGACCAAAACCATAGTAGATGTCAAAACCTGTATCTCCAAGGTCTTCTGAAACATCAATAAGTCGTTGCTTGACTTCATCAGGATCCCACTTTCCGTCTGAATCAACGTCATACTCCGAATTTACCGGACGAGAAATCGTAAGTGCAGCAGTTCCTGAAATATGTGGCGCAGCCATCGAAGTCCCTGAAAGTGTTGCGTAATTAGAGCCTTTGTAGGTCGAATAAATGTCTACTCCAGGAGCAGCAAAATCAATTTCTGAACCATAGTTTGACCACCATGGACGATTATCATTTCGATCAGTGGCAGAAACAGCGATCGCTTCCTCATAAGCAGCCGGGTAGGACACGGCGCCTCCTTCGTTCCCGGCTGCAGCTACCACCACAATACCACTCTGGTAAGCTGCTCTTACAGCATCATGAAACGACGCAATATCAATTGAGGCTCCGAGACTCATGTTAATAACCTGCATTCCATTGTTTATTGACCACTCAATACCTTCAATCACGTCTGAGAGGAACCCGCTTCCACTCTTTTTAAGAACCTTAATTGAGTAAAGGGAAATTTCAGGACCTGAACCGACCACACCGATATCGTTATCAATAGCAGCAATTATTCCAGCGACATGTGTCCCGTGCCCATTATCATCAGTATATGGCCTGAGCGGATTGATAGCATTATACCCACCCTTGATGTTTGATTTTAAATCAGGATGATTAACATCTATACCTGTATCAATGACTCCAACTTTGACATTCTTGCCTGTAGTAATAGTTTTTGCCAGTTCAGCATCTATTCTGTCAATTCCCCAGGGTAAAGTCTGAGGCGGTTGTATTACAACAGGTTTCTTCGAGATCTGTACCTCAATGTCATCATCTACCCTTAGGACATCTGGCTCAAGAGCAAGTTTTCGCACTTCATTTGATGGAACTTTAGCCACTACAGCATTAATCAACTCGAGTTTTTTTAGTTTTACTGCACCATGTTTCATAAGAACGTTTTCAGCAGATTGCTCAACCAGTGCTTCAGATTTAAAAACTATAATTTTACGGGTAAAGGACCGAGAACCTGCAGAGGTTATCTGAACAGTTAGCGCCATAAAAAGAATTACCAGAATTACAAAACCCAGATACCTCGAGATAAAAGAGTGGCGATTTTTCATAATCTTTCCTCCTCATTATGAAGAGTTAGTTTTAATTATTTTTAAATTATAATACGTAATTGAACTTATTTATTAAAAAGATTCTTTTCTGATTCCTGATACTAAAGGAGGAAAAGCAATGTTGGTCATTGAGTTAAAAGAAGATGAGGTGCGAATGCTTAAAGAGATCTTATCTGACTACCTTTCAGACTTAAGAATGGAGATTGCCGATACCGACCAGGGTAACTTCCGTGAAGAACTGAAGAAAAAAGAAGAATTTATAAAATCTTTACTTTCCCGGCTAAAAACGGGTTCGGGTTCCGAACTATGATACTTTATCAATCAGGTTTAATAGTCCTTAATTTGCCTCTGTATGCTACTTCATTATTTTTTAAATAATACATTCATTTCCTGAACATATTCTTCAACCACTTCTACAAATCTATCCCAGTCAAAAACAAGCATCACAATAATCCAGACAATGAAGACCCATCTTAAAAGCGGCTCGTAGAGAATGGAAATTACCAGAGGTAATGCAACTGCTGGGGTGGCAAGTGTCATCACAACTGATTTGTTAGGAAACTTTTTAATTAGAATTCCACTTGTTAATGTATAAAAAACAAACGCCCACCCGGACACATACCCTGCAAGAGTAAAAAAGATCAGGCTTCCATAAACCATCACCATATCTGCAACAAAATCAAGTCTTGCGCCACAGCTTTCTGTCTGAGAATCACTCAATCTCCCGATGACACCATCTAAAACATCAGAAGTCCAGCCTATTAATATACCGAAAATAACTGCGGAAGTAGCCTCTTTCCCCTGAGTCAACCCACACCAGACAAAAATCATTGCCAGGAAAAACCTTGAGAATGTAAATAGATCAGCAACATATCTATAAACAACTTCTCTATATGTGGTTACCACTTCTTTCAACCCTTTCCATTACTGGTAAAATTATAACGTTTTTGGAACAGGAACAACTTTTTAAGAACTTTTGATTTCTTGTGCTGGGAGGCAATCCGATGGCTCTTTCGGAAAAGCTCAGGTATTACGTTTTCGCTGTATTTTATCTGGCAATTACATTTCAGTTTATAGCCTGGAAATACCAGACAAAAGACGTATATTTCCAATTTTTGCGCTGGGGCAAGACTCTCCTCATATTCATGCATGTAACGATAGTGCTTAGCAATATCTTTTTTTTCATATTTTTTATCTTCCTTGATTCTCATCCTGTAGTTGAAATTATTAAGATGTTTGGAATTCTTTGTTTTATAACTGGAGCAGTACTTCTTCTATCAGGATTTGTCTCTCTAGGAAGTAAAGTTTTTTCTCCTCGCGAAAATGATTACTTAAAAGTCGATGGAATTTTCAGTATTGTGCGCCATCCAATGTATCTTGGGGGTATTATTGCTGCTTTTGGGCTATCTTGCCTTGCTGGATCAATGCTTGGACTTGTATATACCCTGATTCTTGGATTAGTTTTGGCTGATATCGCCACGGCAGAAGAAAGGGACTTAATAAATCGCTTTGGCGAAGAGTATATTAAATATACACAAAAGGTTGCGAGGCTAAATCCTCTTCTTACGTTTTTCAAACAGCAATAAGTAAATCTAAAATGTTCCAAAATTGCATTTTTGGAGGAATCATGATAACCAGTGTAAATGGAATAAAAGTTGGTCATGCAACAGATAAAAAAGGTCTTACTGGTTGCACTGTCATTCTATGTCCTCCGAAAACTACAGGTGGTTGCGAAATCCGTGGTGGCGCCCCGGGATCAAGAGAAACCGCGCTTCTTGCATCAGAAAAAACAGTTTCTGAAGTTCACGCAGTTCTTTTTTCCGGCGGAAGTGCTTTTGGACTGGCAGCTGCCGATGGTGTGATGCGTTATCTCGAAGAAGCTGGAATCGGTTATGAAACTCCCTGGGGGAAAGTTCCCATAGTCCCATCTTCAGTAGTCTTTGATCTTTACTCAGGCGATCCAGATGCAAGACCTAATAGCGAAATGGGATACCAGGCATGCACCAAGGCTTCAACCCGGGTAGATGAAGGTAGGGTTGGCGCAGGCACCGGTACCACAATCGGCAAATGGGCAGGTCTCGAGTACTCAATGAAAGGTGGAATTGGGACTTCGTCTGTTTCCTTCGGCGACATCCTTGTTGGCAGCCTGGCGGTAGTTAATTCGATCGGTGACGTAGTTGATGAAAATGGAAAAGTTATCGCAGGCGCACGAGACAAAAAAGGATTTTTAGCGGATAGATATCCATTTCGCCTTCCTCCCCACCTCCAACTCCAAAGCACCACTCTTGTCTGTGTTGCCACCAATGCTAAGCTCAGCAAGGTGGAAACGAATATTCTTGCTAGAAGAACCCACAATGCCCTAGCATTGTCAATCAGACCTTCTCACACCAGCATGGATGGTGATACCGTAATTGCGCTTTCAACTGGAGAGGTAGAGGTTTCCGTAGACGTTGTCGCTGAATTTGCAATTAAGAGTGCTGCTGAATCTATCAGGCGCGCTGTGACAAAGGGAAATGAACTTCTTGAATAAATACACATAAAAGCTTTAAAAGCAGTAATTGTTCTTGTTGAAATATTATTCCATCTGTTCCTTTAAAATAACTGCCGGAGAAATTGAATAGATTCTTCTTCGCCCAAGGTATTTGGAAATGACAAAAGCAATTGCCAAAAA
>CALIRS010000201.1 GCA_938042205.1 uncultured bacterium
TCGTGCCATTCAAGAAAATACCCTGACCAAGTTCCGTGCACGTTACAGGAGTGTGGATTATCTATTAATTGATGACATCCAATTTCTAGCTGGTAAGGAGCGTATTCAGGAAGAGTTCTTTCACACTTTCAATGAAATATATGAAGCACAGCGGCAAATTTTTCTTACCTCAGACAGACCTGCTGGGGAAATTGACAAGATTGAGAGTCGATTACTGTCCAGATTTCAATGGGGTTTGGTAACTGATATACAGGCACCTGACCTGGAAACCCGTGTTGCGATTCTTACTCGCAAGGCAGATGCAATGGGGATCAAAATTGAGGATGAAATTCTAGAATTCTTAGCCAAGAACATATCTCGCAATGTGCGTCGCATGGAAGGGGCATTAACCCGGGTCGCGGGATATGTTGGATTAACTCGTAAAAAAGCAGATTTGGAAACGGTTCAGCGCCTTCTGCGTGATATTCTGCGTGAAGAAAACTTGAGTCGAATTACCATCGAGGCGATCCAAAAGAAAGTTGTTGATTATTATCATTTGAGAATGGCAGACATGCTTTCTCGTAGAAGACCTGCAAACATCGCTTTTCCACGACAAGTTGCCATGTATCTTTCTCGAATCCTTACAGAGCACTCGTTACAGGAAATTGGAGCTGCCTTCGGTGGTAGAGATCATGGTACCGTTATTCACGCCTGCAAGACGGTTGAAAACATGATGGATCAGGATGACTCCATTAAGCATTCCGTGGAATTGCTCAACGAGCAACTTTCACAGGCCATGGAATAAGCTTTTATACCATTCCCAAATACTCACATTGATTTTTCTTAATAAATTGTCATCATAGGATGTTATGATACAGGACAATTTCCAGGAAAACCAAAATAGCGAAGACGAAACTCCAGAATCTACCTCGGTAGAACCCTCTAGCTCCGGTCCTTCCGCCGAACAAAAACGCCAAATTGGAATTTGGGTTAATGAAGGCATGGGACTATCGGATATTCAAAAAAAGATAAATGACGACTTTGGAATTGTCATGACTTACATGGATGTAAGGTTTTTGGTTGATGATTTAGATTTAGATTTAATTGATGAAGAGGAAGAGGTAGTAGAAGAGGATGATTCTGAGGCAGAAGGAGGAGATAAAGAGACTCCTACAGCTGATGACCCACTTGATGGCAATGCTTCTGGTGGAGTTCAGGTGGAATTAGATACAGTTACACCTCCTGGTGCTATGGCCAGTGGCAGTGTTACTTTTTCAGACGGACAGCAGAAAAAGTGGACCTTGGATCAATTTGGTCGATTGGGCTTATCTGGAGGTGAGGAAGGTTACAAACCATCCGATGAGGATGTGATGGAGTTTCAGAAGCAACTCGACTCCGCACTACGTAATAAAGGTTTCTAATCAGAAATCTTTAAATCTTGATTTTTCAATTGCTCAAAAGAAGAATTTTCAAGGCTCTCTATATCTCTAAGCTTTTGACATGTAAATCGGTCGGCCACATAGGGAAGGGCATTTTTTAGGACAACATTCTCAATTGCATATTTCAGTCTTAATGCGAGAACCTGATTTTTCTCCAAAGTAAAACGCTCATTTTCAATTGTAGCGATTTGTTTCTTCAGCTTTTTGAAATTATCCCATTGGCTATCTTGGTTAGAAGTAGAAATTAATTTTAAAGAGGTTACAGATTTTTTTATTTCGTCTACTTTGGGGTGTTGAGTGTTTGCGAGTTCAGGCCATTCTGTGCGTAATCTTTCTTTGATCTTATTTTTCAATTGCTTACACTCATCCTCTTTTTGCTTCTTAGTTTTTGAAAGCTCATCACGTTTCTTTTTGTATTCGTTAATCTTTTTATCTGCCTCATCAAACCTATCATCTCCTATAAGACCTAGTCTCTTAGAAAGGGAAACAATGATAGTTTTAGAATTCTTTGAAGCATGGCTCAGAATCTTTGAAATAGGACTTGTGCAAAATAACCATTCTTTTTCAGAAACTTGCGGTTTAGTAAAATCTAAACTGTTTATTAGATGAGCTGAATCAGTTTTATCATCGATTCTAGCCAATTCGCTTTTGTTCAAACTGACATTACTGTCTTTAGAAAGTTCAAAGGTAGAAAACTTTCTGAGAAAGATATCTGAAGTCTTAACCGGAATATCTACAGTGTTGGAGTTTATTACGACATAAGCATGTGCCTCGGAAAGTGATATTAACTGGTCACCATTGTAGTCTGGTTTCTGAATTTTTTGACCAATTCGAGATTCACCACAAAGTGCTTCCCAAAATTTCGTGCTGTACTCCTGATAATTCGCTTCCCTAATGTCAGGAGTACAACCGGCTGCAACCCGGTCATGTGTTGTAGCAAAAAAGCCTGCTCTTGTTTGTGGATGCAGTTCTTTCTTAGGGTTTCCATGATTGAAGATAAAATTTGCGAAACCACCACTGTAGCATTGTACCATGATTAGAATTACTGACTGAGTTTCAGGTAAAGAGTCTAATTTATCGGTCAGTTCGGAGACCTTTACTTTTTGATTATTCCATAAATGAGTTGAGGTGTTATGGGGTGTTTTTTTATCTCCCTTGCCACCGTGCCCTGTGAAATAAATGATGTTGATAGAATTTTGTGGCGTGGAATTTAGATCATTTAACCATTTATCCAACTCATTTTCGGAAGAAGAACCATACGCATTCAAAAGATTATCCCTGTACTGATTGTATAGTCCACGAGTTGATCCAAACATTTCGGCTATAATTAAATTTGCTTCTGACACCACAAAATTTGGGTCCCTAAACTGAATATCCCTTGCTTTATTTACTCCATCCGCAAAAAGAGTTCTTGATGTGAATTTTTCCAGTCCAATTTTATTCTTTATACGGTGAAAGTACCTCACATTACTTTCAAGAGAGATTTGATTTCCTAAAGGTGAATATCCCCCTCCCCAAACTAAGATATTAATGTTTCTGTTGGTCGAAACTGCATCTGCATAAGAACTCGGCTCGCTATTGTCGTTCAAGGAAAATGCAACTTGTCCTACTATCAATAAAAAGAAGTTCAGGTTTATGAAATTACTTATCATTGTGATAATTCATTTGGTATTTAATAATTTTGCAAGAGTCCTTGAGAATGAATTGATAAAAACTAATTAGATTTTTTCATACCACCCCTTATAACACCTGCTTTAGTGGACCCAAAATTATCCGAAAAAGATTCATCAATTGGACGACTATTGGGTACCGAGAGCCAGACTCGTAAAAGATGCCGTCTCATTTTCGGGTCTTGATAGTCCTTAAAGGCTGTCCTTCGGTGTAGTAATGTCCAATTGTTAAGCAAGAGAATATCACCTCGCTGCATAGTAAACCGCAATTGTAATTCCGGTCTTTCGCAAACCTCATCTAAATAGTCAATCGCATCTTTTTGTAATTTGCTCAAGTCTGGGCAATTAGCATCTTGATTAGCACGATCAATTAGGACCCGAAGGTAAGAGCATGCAAAATGACCCTTCGTATGCGAGAAAATAGGTTGCATGACATAGGGTGTTTGATTGCCTGTGTCCACCACATGTCTTTTGTAGGGAAACTTTTGCTTCAGAACATTATGCAGGTCAGGTCTCTCAAATTGAATAATTTTTTCAATTACCTGACTGTCAATTACCTGATTTTCTCCACCACTCTTTGCCTGCATTATGCAGAGAAATGCAATTACATCGCAACGGTCAGTATGGAAAGCGAGTTTGCGATTGGTGTTTGGTCCTCTGGTCCTTTTGTCCTGTTCTCCAAAAGATTCATTTCGCACGCTAAGTAGAAATTCACCTTCTGCACTCTGAGAAACAGGAGTTCCAAGTTTTTTACACCAACCAAGAAACCATTTAGCAGGATGATTAATCTTATCAAGAAGATCTTCTGTCTGAATCCGAACAATGCCTGTTCCGTTTTCCAATTCTTTTAAAGCAGAGCAAACTTCGAAAGAGCTCAATGTGATTGAGGGTGAGCCATGGATTGACATGATTAATTGTTTATAAATGATTTAGCTTTACTGATGAAGGAGATTTTAAGTTTTTACCGATTTTGTTTTATTGTGGGATTTTTTGTCCTTTTAGTTAGCTCAGATCTTGATGCTGAAAAAATTTTAACGCATCAGCCCTCTGCTAACTCTCAAGAAATTCAAATTCTTGATAAATCTGGGAATCTTTTATGTTTTCGTAAAACTGCATCCACTTGTTATGGTGGTAATAAATTTTCATGGATTGGAAGGAATAAAAAGAAATCTTCCTATTTAACCTTGGCTGTTTCTGAGGGGCATGTCAGGGGGACGGTTTTACAACCTGAAGGAAATTTTCAGTTCAATGGAAATCTCGACGAACAAACAGTTTATTTTTCACCTTCTGAGCGAAGATTGTGTGGCGGTTGTAGAATTAAACCTTTTACATCGATAGATCCCCGAATTAGGAGTGCCGCACAGACCCAGCACACCTGGAGGAATTCCGATGCCGGACAAATAGATTTGATGGTTATTTACCCAACTGCAGTCAAAAATGCGATTGGCAGTTTGCCGGACACCATAAATGAAATTAATAATGCAATTGCGGGTGCAAATCTTTGTTTCCGCAATAGTGAAGTTCAAATTCACCTAAGACTTGTTCATATTCATGAAACTGATTATGAACCAACAAGCAACTTAGATTTAGACCTTGAGCGTCTGACAAAAAAGGGAGATGGTTATCTCGACGATATTCATAATCTACGCGATCAGTATGGTGCTGATATTGTCACACTTTTATCTACGGATAGTGACATGGGGGGATTGGCAAACACATTAAGTTACCCGAGTGCTTCATTTGAAGATTCTGCATTTAATGTCTGTGTCTGGGATCAAATTGGTGCACCTGTTTTTACTCTAGCACATGAAATTGGTCATAACATGGGATGCTTGCATAACAGAGAGGATGCTTCCGATAGTAGCCAAAGTTCAGATTATGATTATGGATCCTTTGCGTATGGCAAACGTTGGTTTTTGAATGGAAATGGATATCGAACTGTTATGGCTTACAATGATTCTGCAAAGAGTTACAAAAATTCTATCCCTTTCTTTTCTAACCCCTCCGTCTATTATCAAGATGTTCCGACGGGAAATGTGGGGCAGGAGGACAATGCACTGGCTTTAAAGATATCTGCACCTTATGTTTCTAATTTTCGGCAATCTAAGGTTCAGGGGATTTTACCAAGTGTGTTTTCTGCAAGCATTAATGAGGGAAATTACACAACCTTGTGGGTTAGACTTTCTACAAAGCCAGATATTCAAACTCTGGTTAATATCTCGCTTTCCAATGAAAATGATTTTCTTTTGGGCAGCTCTTCTTCCCTTACCTTCAATGAAAATAATTGGAACCTTCGCCAACCTGTTCAAGTAATTGGTTTGCAGGACGAAGATGACTTGGATGAATCGGGCATTCTCACATTCTCTGCCAATGGCTTGGCCAGTGTGGATACTGCCCTGAATTTAAATGATGAAGTAAAGGTTAGGCAAATTTCGCAGCATTACTTTTCAGGTGTCACAGTGAATGGCTATGGTTATGGCGTTGATGGGGTTACACTCAATTTTTCGAATATAGGATTTCAAGTTGAAAGTGATCTGAACGGATCTTTCCTTTCGAGGTTAGATAAAGGTTATTCCGGGATTATAACTCCGAGTAAAAGTGGGTATACCTTTGCTCCTGAAAGTGCATCAATAAATAGCCTCGATAAACATTCGGTTGGCAACACTTTTGTGGCAAGTAGATCTTCCGTTATTTATGTAGATCAGCAAGCTTCAGGAAATAATGATGGTACAAGTTGGAAAGATGCATTCACTGATCTATCAATTGCCCTTGCTTAGGTTGATTCATTTTCAGAGGTATGGGTAGCTAAAGGAAAGTATCTCGCTGGCAATGTTCGCTCCGCCTCTTTTGTTTTGCCAGGAGGTGTTTCAATCTTGGGAGGATTTGCTGGAGGAGAAATTAATTCATCGGAAAGAAATTTTTCCACAAACGAGACAATTTTATCTGGAGATATTGGAGTCACGGATAAAGATACTGATAATTCATTTCATGTGGTTGTTCCCCTGGATGGTTCAGTCCTTGACGGTTTTATAATTGAGGATGGGAATGCGACTGAAAATTATTCCGATGATCGGGGAAAGGGAGCTGGGTTATGGGCGGAAAAAGTTGGATTTGAAATTCGTAACTGTGAATTTAGAAACAATTGGGCATTACAGGGAGGTGGTGCAGTCTGGTTGAGTGAAGTGAATGCAACTTTTTCCAATTGTATTTTTTCCTTCAACCAAACTGGCGGAACTGGCAGTGCGGGAGCTATTTGGTCA
>CALIRS010000202.1 GCA_938042205.1 uncultured bacterium
GGGTTCGAATCCCTTCGCCCGCTCCATCAAAATATTTCAATAATATCTTGGTAAATATCCTTACTGCATACTAAAATATCGCGAAAGGGTTCCTTTAGCTCAATAATTTCACACCCAGCTCCTTGTATAACAGGTATAAGAGGTAAAATATCGCAAGGTTTCAGGTCTATATCAAACATCACTTGAGCCTTTCCACTGCAAACCAAGTAATAACCGTAACAATCCCCCCAAGTTCGATGATAAGCGGTATTATTGTTTAGAATATTCCACTTTTCAAAATATTCAGATCGTTTTATGCGATTCTCATCGCTTGTAAGAATCAATGCATCATCAATCTTTTTATCGATAGTTGCATGAATAACTTTATCATCTTCAAAGCATTTTTTTCCATCACCTGTAATCAATTTATTTCCTAAAAGAGGAAACCTGACGCTTCCATAGCGTGGAGAACTGCCAACCATAAAACCTAGAAGGGTACCAAAAAGGGGCACCCCGCGAGTTAGAGAAAGCGTCCCATCAATCGGGTCGATAACCCACTTGCATTGAGAAGAATTTATTTTGTCAGAAAATTCTTCCCCAGTTATGGAATGATCTGGAAAATTATCTTCAATTGCTTGTCTTATAGAAACCTCAATTTGAAAATCAATTTCAGTTACTGGGGTTTTATCGTTCTTTATTTCAATTGATAATTCACCTGTTTCCTGCATTTGTGAAAAAAGGCCTGAAAAATCAGTAATTTCTCTTACAAAATTCCTAAAATCACTAAAAGTAAAGTCTTCCATTGAATAAAGTCCTTTATTTAGACTTCGAAGGAACTAATTCCAAGGGAATAAGGGAGATTGGATTTTTGATTGCAGTGGATGGGAAAATAATTAGCGCGGTGGAGGAAAAGGGCGAGAAGGCAATTGTTTCTTTATCTGAATTACAAAAAGTTAAGTATAAGTACATCGTTTCGCATAACTACCATGTAGAAAAGAATCTAATTAAAAGACATTTCCCATATAATATAGATCCGGAAACGAAAAGACTGCATGAGCACAAATGGTTGGATTCACTGTTAGTATATAGAACCTTATATCCAAATTTAATAAAGCACGACCTTAAATATCTTGTAGAGACCTTCATTGATCCAGAAGTTCTAGATGACGAAATATCAAAAAGGTGCGGAAAGAAAGGTACTACTTTTCATCATCCACTTTTTGATGCAACTTGCACTTACTTACTTATTCAAAGACTAGCATCGAGGATCAATTTTGATCGGTTTCTTCGTTAGAATTAATTGATGAGTCGGAGGAGACAGGTAAAGATGGTTCATTTGTCTCTGACATCTCTGTCTCACCTTTTTCTGAGTCATCCTCGTCCAATTCTACTACTTCAGAAACTCCAACTAAAAGATCCTTTTCTCCAAGATTTACTAGTTTGACACCTTTCGATCCCCTGCTTGTTTCGCGTATATTTTGAACTGCACAGCGTACGGTTTGTCCTGCCTTAGTAATCATCAGGATTTCACTTTCTGGATCTACGCTTATAGCACCGCACACTGCTTCAGTATTCATTGCTATTACACCCTGACCTCCACGCTTTCTAGGTGAAATTGTTTCGTCGTCTTCTGATTCACCACCTTTAGGCAAAAAAGAACTAAACTTTGTCCTTATACCCAATCCATTTTTTCCAGCTATTAGTAGTAGCTTATCGTCTTCAACTTTTAAAAGGTTAACTACTTGATCTTTTTCCTTAAGTTTTATGCCACGAACACCTCTCGTCACTCTTCCCTGGTCTCTAAGTTGATTAGAATCAAATCGTAACCCTTTACCCTTTGAAGTTAATATCATTAGATGATCAGTCTGTTCAATTTGTAAAGCCTCGAGAACTTCATCACCATCATCAACATTAATACCTATAATTCCTCCCTTTCTATGATTTTTATATGCATTAATTTTTGTCTTTTTAACTACACCTTTTTTAGTGCATAAAACAAGAGACGCTTCAGATTCAAAATCGTCAACCGCGATAATAGCAGCAACTTTTTCGTCTTTTTGCATTTCTAGGAAATTGATCGTGTTTCTGCCCTTAGATGTTCTGCTCCCTTCGGGAATTTCATAGGCTTTTTGCACATAAACTCTGCCATTTTGCATGAAAAACATAAGGGTATCGTGGGCATTGCATGTTTTTAAGAGTGCAACGGGATCCTCATCTTTCTGGCCACTTCCAATAACACCCTTTCCTCCTCTGTTTTGGATTTTAAATTCATCTACAGTTGTTCTCTTAATAAAGCCGGACTTAGTTATAGTAACCACGCAACCGTCATTTGGAATAAGATCTTCCATTGAAACATCACCTTCAGCTTCAGTAATAATCGTTTTCCGTTCATCCCCGTATACATCTTTTAATTCAAGTAATTCACCTTTTATTAAATCAAGCAGCTTCCTTTCATTTTCAATAATTTCCGTTAGTTCAGAAATTACTGCCATTAAATCAGCATATTCAGCGTCGATTTTTTCACGCTCCATTCCTGTAAGTTGATATAATCTTAAGTCTAAAATTGCGTTTGTTTGACGATCAGAGAGATTATATTTTGACGATAGGTTTTCTTTTGCTTCGTTTCTGTTACTAGATGCCCTTATTATTTTTACGAAGTCATCTAGGTTATCCAATGCAATTTTATAACCCTCTAATATATGAGCACGATCCTGTGCTTTTCGTAGTCTAAATTTTGTTCTTCTTAAAGTTACGTTTCGTCGGTGTTCAACATATAGTTCTAACGCCTCCTTAATATTCAGCTGCCTAGGTTTAAGTTTATCAAGTGCTAATAAAATAACTCCGAAACTACTTTCCATTGCTGTAAGTTTGTAGAGTTTATTCATTGTCACGCGTTCGATTTCACCCATTTTGAGTTCTACTACTATTCTTGTCTCTTCAGTGGACTCATCTCTCAAATCACTCACTCCATCGAGAATTTTTTCTCTAACCAAATCAGCAATTCTCGTTACCAATGTGGCACGATTTACATTGTAAGGTATTTGAGTTATAATTATCTGCTGCTTTCCGCTGGGTAAGTCCTCTATATGCATAGTTCCCCGCATACGCACAATGCCTCTCCCTGTGTTCATATAGGATTTTATCCCAGAGCGGCCCGCTATGCTACCTCCTGTAGGAAAGTCAGGCCCGGGCAGTATAGAAACTATATCATCAATTGTAATTGATGGGTTATCAATCAAAGCACAAACCGCATCAATTAACTCGCTCAAATTATGAGGAGGTATGTTAGTCGCCATCCCTACGGCAATTCCTGTAGAACCATTCATCAATAAACCAGGTAAACTGGCAGGCAAAACCGATGGTTCAGTTGTACTCTCTTTATAATTAGGTGTGAAATCGACAGTGTCCTCGTCGATATCTTTAAGTAGTTCTTCGGAAAGTTTTGTAAGTCTACATTCTGTATACCTGTAAGCTGCTGCCGAATCACCATCAACAGAGCCAAAATTTCCCTGTCCATCTATG
>CALIRS010000203.1 GCA_938042205.1 uncultured bacterium
AAACGAGCCAAATTAAAATTAATCTATGAAAGTGAAGGGCCCGTAGCTCAATGGTAGAGCAGCGGACTCATAATCCGTAGGTTCGAGGTTCGAATCCTCGCGGGCCCACCACCTTGATGACGCGGCAAGGTAATAACGTGTCAACCTAGTGAGATAGATAATCATAAAGATTATAGGTTTCACAGGTCAGAAAATAGAATTTCTTCGCATACATTGCGAGCTTGAAATATAAAATCAAAGACGTGATACACAGCTCAAGAGATTCAAGTTTCCCGCACAGGTTTTCTTAGCTTTAAAAAAGAGTGTTTAAATAAATCCATGGAAGTTATATTAAATTTCATTTAAAGTTTAAAGCAATGAATAAGCAGATAATAATTATGAAAAATATTTCCAGGGAAGGTCCAGGGATTCTTAAAGAAGTTCTTGAAGGAAAAAATCTTGATTTTAAAATTATCGAAGTTCAGACAGGAGAAGATTTTCCTTCTCTAAAAAATTGTGCGGCTCTAATAGTACTGGGCGGACCCGATAGCGCCAATAGTAAGTCTGAGAAAATGCTTAAAGAAATTTCATATGTTCAAAAAGCTCTATTGATGAGGGTTCCTTATCTCGGAGTATGTCTTGGACTACAGGTTCTGGTAAAAGCAGCAGGTGGTTCTGTAATAAAAAGCCCTGTTAAAGAAATTGGCTTTCGTGATCATGATGGTAAATATTTTGAAGTGAAACTAACAAAAGAAGGCAAAATCGATCCTATCTTTGAAAATTTTCCCGAAGAATTTAAAGTTTTTCAGCTTCATGGAGAAATGGTAAAGCTATCTAAAGACATGAGATTATTAGGCAAAGGAAGGTTTTGTCGTAATCAAGTTGTAAGAGTAGGCGAGAATGCCTACGGTATTCAGGGGCACCTGGAAGTTACCCGGAAGATGCTTCTAAGATGGGTGAAAGAAGATTATGATTTAAAGAAATTGAATACAGAGAAATTGATAGAAGATTTTGAAAGGATATATCCAGAGTTTAGTTTAAACGGGCGAAGGTTCTTTCAGAATTTCTTAAATTTGTGCGGTTTTTGAGAAGTTCAAGATGTCAGGAAGGGCACATTTAAGATATTTTTACTAAGATCTCTCTTTTAAAAAAGCCTATAATTTTTATATGGATCATCGCCAAGATAAAAAAACATTTCATGGTGTAAATCATGAAACTCACCCATCTAATCATGAACGAATGATTGAAAACTTCAAAAAGCGTTTTCTTATCTCTACAGCACTTACCTTCCCGATTCTCTTGCTTTCGGAAACAATACAGGGGTTTTTTGAATACGAACTGATTTTTGAAGGTTCTCAATATCTTGTCCTTTCCATTTCAGCGTTTATTTATTTCTACGGTGGTTATCCATTCCTGAAAGGACTTGTTAGCGAATTTAAAAAAAGACTTTTAGGCATGATGACGCTTATCGGATTAGCTATTTCTGTAGCATTTATTTACAGTGTATATGCCACTTTTTCACAAACAGGAATGGATTTTTTCTGGGAACTTTCCACTTTAATTGACATTATGTTATTGGGGCACTGGCTTGAAATGAAATCAGTTTTGGGAGCCTCACGAGCTCTTGAAGAAATTGCCAGATTAATGCCGAGAGAAGCACATTTGCTAACCGAAGCTGGAGAGATAAGAGATGTTGATGTAAATGAACTTAAACCTGGAAACGTAGTGATTATCAAGCCCGGCGAAAAGATACCTGCTGATGGAATTGTTGTAGAAGGCATTACCAGTGTAAATGAATCAATGCTTACAGGTGAATCTAAGCCTGTTGAGAAAACTCGTGGTAGCAAAGTCATTGCAGCGTCTATTAATGAAGAAGGTTCAATCAAAGTAAAGATTGAAAAGTCCGGGAAGGATACGTATCTTGCACAGATGGTAGAGCTTGTCAAAAAAGCACAGGAAAGTCGATCCCGCGCACAGGATATTGCGGATAGGTCTGCTTTTTACCTCACTATAATAGCCATCTTTGTGGGGTTCACAACTTTTTTATTATGGGTAATTGCCGGGAAGAGTTTAAGTTTTGCAATCGAAAGAATGGCCACAGTAATGGTAATTACCTGCCCTCACGCACTTGGACTGGCGATCCCTCTGGTAGTTGCAGTGTCCACTGCTATTTCGGCTAAGAATGGTTTTATTGTAAGAAATAGATCAGCTTTTGAAAGAGCAAAGGACTTAGAGGTAGTGGTCTTCGATAAAACTGGAACACTTACCAGAGGCGAATTTGGGGTTACCGATATCCTTATACTCGATAAAAAGGTTTTTAATGATGAAACTGAAGCACTGTCTATCTCAGCTTCCTTGGAAAGCTTCTCTGAACACCCAATATCTAAGGCAATTGTTCTAAAAGCAAAGGAGACAGAAATTTCTATATTAAGAGTAGATGGTTTTCAGGCAATTCCGGGTAAAGGTTTAAGGGGTAATATTAATGGCAATGAATATAAGATTGTCAGCCCGGGTTTTCTTTTAGAAATCGGGAAAACAGTAAAAGATGAAAAAATTGAAAAGCTTGCAGCACAGGGAAAAACTATCGTTTACGTTCTTCGGGAAGACAAAATAGGTGCAGCGATTGCTCTTGCAGACGTCATCCGGGAAGAGTCAAAAAAAGCTATTTCGGAACTCAAATCAATGGGTATTAAGTGCATGATGATTACGGGAGATAATCGCCATACAGCCGCGTGGGTAGCCTCCGAACTTGGACTTGATAACTACTACGCAGAGGTTTTGCCTTATGAAAAAGCAATCCATATTAAAGAACTAAAATCTAATGGTTTTAAAGTGGCTATGGCGGGAGATGGTATCAACGATGCGCAAGCACTTGTAGAAGCAGATTTAGGTATAGCAATAGGTGCGGGAACTGATGTAGCTATCGAGTCTGCAGATGTGGTTCTGGTAAAGAATAATCCTCAAGATGTTGTAAAACTAATAAAGATTTCAAAATCAACATATCGTAAAATGGTTCAAAACTTAATTTGGGCAACAGGTTACAATATCGTAGCGATTCCTTTGGCAGCAGGAGTTCTCTACAATCAGGGGGTAATATTAAATCCAGCGGTAAGTGCGATAATAATGTCTTTAAGCACGATCATAGTAGCTGTCAATTCAAGAGGAATGAAGGTCAGTTAAGAGGTTGATTTGTATATCTTTTAAGGTTTTCAAAAAGTCTTCGACACAGGTCGTCCGCTAATATTGTCGAGGATTGCTTCAGAAGAAGATTTTTTTTCAGAAAGGGAAGAGGAATAATCAAAACCCCGCTGATTTTTCCTGGATTTGTAACATATGCTTTTGAAAAGACAATAACAGGGTGAATCTTTATAGGAATGCCCCTGGTGACTCTTTTTAAAAAATCTTTAAGAGAAGATGTTTGATGCCATACCTGTTTGATTATATCTTTAGGATAAGGTTTTCCTCTGACATAAACTTTTCCATCTAATATGGTTACTTTCCCACTGTAGTTTTTGGTTTCTATAATAAAGATCCCGGTAGGACCTATGACGATATGGTCGATGTTTGCTCTTTCCATATTCGGGATCTTTATATCGTTTAGGATGTAATATTCAGATGGAAGAACATCTTTTAAGTATTTGAAGACTTTTTCTTCACCCTCAGCGCCTCTTTCATAGGTTTTGTCAACCTCTTTTTCGATCTTTCGATAAAGCAAAAAGAGTACAGAAGTAAATATAGAAAAGATTATTACAACCAAACCTTTTCCTTCGCTGTAAGAATAAAAAAGCAGAAGACTTAAAATGGTGCAGATAAGGAAAGGAATTAAAATAATTCTTAAACTCATTAATCGATTACTACGGCCGGGCTTTCCTGATGTGTTTTTTTCTTTTTCTGAATTTTTATAAATCATGCTTCATTTTTATCGTTTTTTCACTTAAAACTCATTAGTATTTATTTACTAACGAACTTCAAAGCTAA
>CALIRS010000204.1 GCA_938042205.1 uncultured bacterium
AGTTATCTAAAGAGCTTAAAAAGGGAGGAACAAGGCTATGATTATTGTGATGAAAGAAGGGGCTACTCAGGAACAGATTGACGAGGTCGTTGAAAAACTTAAAAAAGCTGGCGTTGAATCTCATATTTCAGTTGGGAAGTATCGCACTGTAATTGGAGTAATCGGCGATGAAGAGCTTGTGTCCATGCTTCCCTTGACTGCTTTTCCTGGCGTAGAAAAAGTAATGCCGGTTCTAAAACCTTATAAACTGGTGTCGCGGGAATTTCAACACGAAGATACAGTAATAAAAGTTAAGGATTCAGTCGTTGGGGGAGGAGTATTTGCAGTCATTGCTGGGCCCTGTTCAGTAGAATCAAGAGAGCAAGTGGTTGAAACAGCTAAGGAAGTGAAGAAAGCTGGCGCTACTTTTCTCAGAGGAGGTGCATATAAGCCACGAACTTCGCCTTATTCTTTTCAAGGATTGGGGGAAGAAGGACTAAAGTATTTAAGGGATGCCTCTCAAGAAACAGGTCTCCCAGTGGTTACTGAAGTAATGGAAATCAGGCAGATTGACATTGTTGAAAAATATACCGATATTTTCCAAATTGGAGCCAGGAACATGCAAAACTTTAACCTTCTTACAGAAATCGGTAAACGTAAAAAACCTGTTCTGCTAAAGAGGGGGTTTTCAAATACTGTAGAAGAGCTTTTAACATCTGCTGAATACATTGCCAGGGGAGGAAATAGAGAAATAATTCTTTGCGAAAGAGGAATTCGGACTTTTGAAAATGCAACCCGCAACACTCTTGATATAAGTGCCATACCCGTGCTTAAAACTTTAACCCATCTTCCAGTAATAGTTGACCCATCTCATAGTGCAGGTCGAGCAGACATAGTTCCGGAATTAAGTTACGCTGCTTTAGCAGCCGGAGCAGATGGTATTATTGTGGAAGTTCATCCAAATCCTGCTGAAGCTCTTTGCGACGGACCACAATCAATCACACCAGAAATATTTTCTCAAATGATGGATACGCTTCGAAAAATCGCTTCTTGTATCGGGAAGAAGATTTGATAAATTTTAATAACAATCAACATGAGAATATTTTTATAATCGGGGTCGGGCTTATAGGAGGCTCAATAGCCCTTGCCATAAAACAAAGTGCTATAGATAGAATCACAATAACCGGTTTTGATATTGACAATGAAAGCATACAATATGCCATTGAAAAAGGAATTATCGACCAGAGCGTAAAAGATATAAAAGAAGGGGTAAAAAATGCTGACCTGGTAATCATCTGTACTCCTGTGGAGGTTTTTAGGGAAGTTATTTCAAAAATAGCTTTGTCTCAAAAAAGAGACGTTATTATTACCGACACTTGCAGCCTGAAATCGGAAGTAGTCAGGGATGCTATAAGTATTCTTCCTTATCCAGAGAATTTTATTGGTGGTCATCCAATGGCTGGTTCAGAAAAGGGCGGAGTTAGAGCAGCAAGTCCCCATCTTTTTAAAAATCGGGTTTATTTCTTGACACCAGATGAAAAAACAGGTGCCGCAGCTCTGCGGTCTGCGACCTGGTTGGTAAATGTTCTTGGAGCCAGGATGATTGCTATCAATCCTGAAGAACATGATCAATTGGTGGCTTTTAATTCTCACCTTCCCCACATTATAGCATGGGTATTAATGAAATCTGTGGTAGATAAGGCTGGAGGATATAAGGAGGTAGCAGCAGCATTTTCAGGTGGTAGCTTTAGAGATGCCACCCGCGTTGCTCTTTCTAATCCCGAACTCTGGAAGCATATTCTTTTGAAAAATAAACAAAATTTAGTGAAAGCTATAAATGTACTTATGAGCGAACTTAAAAGCTTTACTGAAGCTTTAGATAAAGGTGATATTAATGTTCTCAGTAATTTCATTGAGGAGGCGAGATCAGCAAGATTTAAACTTACAGAACCGGAAGGTTTAAAGCCAGAAGAAATGTTTGAGATGAGTATTATTATTGAAAATCAGCCTGGGGAATTAGCTAGGGTAACTACGATATTAGGTAAAGCTCAAGTAAATATTGAAAATTTAGAAATTGTACATGGAGAAGGGCAGGGAACATTGATAGTTACTGTAAGAGGTAAGGAAACGCTTAAGCGTGGAAAAGAAGCTTTAAAAAAGAACGGATATGAAGTATTGACTGAGGTAGAAGAATAGGTGAAAGAATTGAAAGTAGAAATTTCTCAACCAAAGAGATTTGTCGGGGAATATGTTCCCCCACCAGATAAATCAATCAGTCACAGAGCGGCTATTTTGCTGTCAGTGGCTAAGGGAACAGGGGTAGTAACTAACTTTCTGGAATCTGAAGATACTTTAGCCACGATAGATTGTCTGAAAAAACTCGGGGTAAATATTGAATTAGAAAACAATAACCTGGTGGTAAAGAGTGAAGGTATAGAATCTTTTCGGGAGCCCGATGATGTGCTTGATGCTAAGAACTCAGCCACTTCAATGAGACTGCTTTCCGGAGTTCTGGCGACAAGATCTTTTTTTTCAGTTCTGACGGGAGATAAATATTTACGCAGACGTCCTATGAAAAGAATCATTGAACCTTTAAGTTCTATGGGGGCAACTATTTATTCCAGGCAGGGTGGATTTGCCCCTCTGGCAATCTATGGGGGAGGGCTAACCGGGTTTAATTACTGGATGAAAATAGCCAGTGCTCAGGTAAAATCAGCTGTACTTCTGGCAGCTCTCAGAGCAAGGGGTGTTACTGTTTTAACTGAACCATGGAAATCACGCGACCATACTGAGAGGATGTTAAAGTTTCTTGGTTATCCTGTAGAGATTAACGGCAACAGGATTAGTATTGAAGGAGGAATGCAAATTAACTCTGGAAACATAGTTGTTCCTGGAGACATTTCTTCAGCTGCTTTTTTTATGGTAGCAGCCGCAACTTTTCCAGATTCCAAACTTTATATTAGAAATGTGGGGCTGAATCCGACCAGAACCGGAATAATCAAAGTCTTAAAAAGAGCAGGAGCCGAAATTCAATTGAAGAACTTGATAGAAAAAAGCGGCGAACCTACAGGTGACGTCATTATCAAAGGGGGAAAAGAACTTTTGTCGTTTGAAATAGAAGCACATGAAATTCCTTTGATGATTGATGAAATTCCCGTAATTGCTGTTCTAGCTACGCAGGCGAAAGGAAAAACGGTTATCAGAGGAGCAAAAGAACTTCGCTTTAAAGAGTCAGATCGCTTAAAAGCGATCTCTGATAACCTTATTAAAATGGGAGGAAAAATAAGGGAATTTTCTGAAGGGCTGGAAATTTTAGGGCCGACGAAGCTCCAGGGAACGGTAGTAAATGCATTTGGCGATCATCGAATTGCGATGTCGCTGGCGATAGCTGCACTGGTAGCTACTGGAACTACTATTATTGAAGGTGCAGATACGGTAAGCATATCTTACCCAAGTTTTTTCGATGACATTAACCTTCTTACCCAGAGTTAGGGATGATTATTACAGTTGATGGACCTGCTGGTGCTGGGAAAAGCACCGTTGCTAGGGAATTAGCAAAAAGGCTCGGATTTTCTTATTTAGATTCGGGAGCAATTTATCGGACGTTAACCCTTGCAGTTCTGAAAAGAAGGGCGAATCCTTATGATGAAAAAGAAGTTATTGATGTTCTTGAATCTTCCTTGCTGGAGTTTACCGAGATTGAGAAAAACGAAAGGAAAGTTTTTAAATCACTTCTTAACGGGAGAGATGTTTCAGAGGAAATTCGCACTCCTCTGGTTTCAAAGTGGGTAAGTGTTATATCAGTCCATCCTTTAGTGCGAGAAAGGTTGCTTCATTTTCAAAGAGAGTGGGCAAAGGGGAGAAATATAGTTTGTGATGGTCGCGATATGGGAACCAGAGTTTTTCCTGAGGCAGAGATCAAATTTTATCTT
>CALIRS010000205.1 GCA_938042205.1 uncultured bacterium
CTATTGAACTACTTGAAGAAAGTATAGAACTATTCAAAATCTGCAATGAAAAGATAGAAGAACCCTCATTTCACGAAGAGGAACAGGATAATGCTTGAAAAATTCTACGATGTCTTAAGAGAAGAAATAGATAGATATCTAGATGGCATAATTCCTGAATATGCAGGTAACCTTTCTTTAATAACAGAGCCAATGAGGTATTCTCTATTGTCTCCAGGAAAAAGATTCCGGGGCATTTTGAACCTTCTTTCTGCTGAATCCATGGGAGGAAAGAAAGAAGATTTTTTGCCACTGGCAGCAGCCATAGAAATGGTTCACAGTTTCTCCCTGGTCCATGACGATCTACCAGCAATAGATAATGATGATTTTAGAAGAGGACTTCCCACTACTCATATTGTTTACGGGGAAGATGTTGCTATTCTTGCGGGGGATGCTCTTCTGGTAGAAGGATTCCGTCACATAGCTAACAACCTGAAATTTCCACCTGAGATTAAATTGAAGATAATATCAGATCTTGCTGAATCTATAGGCTGGGAAGGAATGGTGGGAGGCCAGTCCCTTGATGTGAGGATCAGCAAAGAAGAAAGTTGTAAGGAATTTATTCAGGAAATGTATGAGTTAAAAACTGCGAAATTGTTCGCTTTTTCTTTAAGTTCACCAGCCATCGTGCTCAGGTCTGAAAAGTTGAATGAGCTGAAACAAATCGGTCTTGAATTAGGAGTTGCTTTTCAAATAACTGATGATATCCTTGATGAGTCTTCTTCAGCGAAAGGCAAAGGGGGGAAAGAAAAGGTAAATATGCTTTGTATCTCAGGAATAGAGGAGGCAAGAAAAAGGACTTTTGAAGCATATAAAAAAGCTCGAGATGATCTACAAAAAATAGAAGGCGATTGGAGTCGTATAATTGAACTTATAGATCTAATGGAGAAAAGAAGTAAATGAAAAGTAATTTCCTTGGGGAAAAAAGATATCCGGTGCTCTCAAAAATAAATGGCCCGGCAGACTTAAAAACTTTAACTCATGATGAACTTATTGCTCTTTCAAACGAGATAAGAGAATACATTATCAAAGTGGTAAGTGAAAATGGAGGTCACTTAGCGCCGAACTTAGGAGTTGTCGAACTTACAATAGCTCTCCATTACGTGCTTAACTCTCCAGAAGATAAGATAATATGGGATGTTAGTCATCAGTCATATGCTCACAAAATTTTAACCGGAAGAAAAGAATTATTTACTACTTTAAGAAAATTTGGGGGCATTTCTGGTTTTACCAGAAGAGAAGAAAGTGAGCACGACGCTTATACTGCTGGACATGCATCTACTTCGATTGCATATGCAATGGGACTCGCTAAGGCAAGAGATAAAAAAGGAGGGCAGGAAACAATTGTTGCTGTAATTGGAGATGGAGCATTAACAGGAGGAGTATCTTTCGAAGCCCTTAATAACCTTGGTCATTCCAAAACCAGATTAATAGTGATTATAAATGATAATGAAATGTCTATTGCTAAAAACGTTGGCGCAATGGCTGGGTATTTGACTCGAATTAGACTTGATCCTGCATATAACAAGCTACGGGAAGAGGCGGAAAAGGTTTTGAAAAAAATTCCAGGGCTTGGGGAAAGAGTTTGTCATATTGGTGAAAGTATTAAGGAAAGTATAAAAGCACTGGTAGTGCCCGGAATGATATTTGAGGAGCTTGGGCTCAGATATTTTGGTCCGATAGATGGCCATAATCTTGAAAGATTGATAAAGGCAATTTCTTTAGCAAAGGAAATTAATGAACCAGTAGTGATTCATGTTATTACTAAAAAGGGAAAGGGTTTTAAACCAGCTGAAACCCATCCTGAGAAATTTCATGGTTCATCCCCCTTTGAAATTAGTACTGGGGAACCGAAAAAAAAGATTTCTTCAAAAACATATACTGAAGTATTTGGGGAGACCCTATCTCGACTGGCTGATTATGATGAAAGGATAATTGGTATTACTGCTGCTATGCCTTCTGGAACAGGTCTTGATATATTTCAAAAGTCTCATCCTGAACGATTCTATGATGTTGGGATTGCTGAGCAATTTGCGGTAAGTTTTGCAGCTGGACTTGCTTCTGAAGGATACCGACCCGTATGTGCGATCTATTCAACGTTTTTAGAACGAGCATATGATCAGGTTATCCAGGATGTATGTCTTCAGGAACTGCCTGTTGTGTTTGCTATTGATCGGGGAGGGCTGGTTGGCGAAGATGGCCCCACTCACCACGGAGCATTTGATATTTCATATCTTCGCATCATACCCAACATAATAGTAGCAGTTCCTTCTGACGAAATGGAACTTTCAAATATTCTTTATTCTTCACTCCAATGGAATAAGCCATGTGCTATCAGATATCCACGTGGAGCCGGGACAGGTATTCCCATTCAAAAGGATTGGACCTATATTGAAGCCGGTAAGGGGCGATTCTTAGAAAAAGGAAAAGATGTTGCCTTCATTGGCATTGGAAAACCTGTTAATGAAGCTATAAAAGCGGCGCAAATACTCGAAAAGAGAGGGATCTCAGCCACCGTTTTTGACGCCAGGTTTGCAAAACCACTTGATCGAGAAACTATTTTGGAAATTGCCAAAACTCATAAATTAGTGGTAACAATTGAAGACAATGTCATCGCTGGAGGATTTGGAGAAGGAATTATTTCACTGTTAAACGATAACTCAATAAAAACAAAGATTATAAACTTAGGAATTCCTGATATGTTTGTTCCCCACGGCACTCCTGAGGAACTATACAGGTTAATAGGGCTGGACGGAGAGTCTATTGCATTAAAAGTTATGGATTTATTTTCAAAAAGTGAAATGAAAGCTAACAGCAGAATAGAAAAGACGTTTAAAAAGGCAATTACCCGGTTATTTAAGAACGGATAAAATTTGGAATATAACCTGACTAATATTTTTAGATAGTTTTAAGATAAAGCATAAGTGATTGTCTGGATTAACATCTCCAAAATTATTTACAATCTGATACGATTTCGTCATGAAAGTTTTAGTCCTTAGAAACAAAAAGAAACCAAAAACTAAGAAATTTCTGGAATGGGTGAAAACTCTTTTGCCCGGAGTATCATTTGAAGAAGTTAGTGATAACGGACAACGAAAGTTAAGAGAAAGATATGATTTTGGAAATGCAGCTATTTTTCTTGTTCTTGGAGGAGATGGTACTACCTTGAAAGCGGCAGGTTTAATATCTGAAGTAATTGATTACATTAAAAGAGCTCCAGCAATCCTAAGTGTAGATTTTGGGAAAAGAGGCTTTCTTTCCACATGTTCTCCCGAGGGAACTCCAGAAATAATTAAGAAGTTTTTTAAGGGGGAGAAATTTCTTTTTAAAAAGAGGTTAGGTGAGGTAAAAGACCGGGAGAGTAGTTTTAGGGGATATTTTTTAAACGAAGTGTCAATAATCAGACATTACGATGGTTCTTTAATTAATTTCGAAATTTCGGTAGGAAATG
>CALIRS010000206.1 GCA_938042205.1 uncultured bacterium
TACTTCATCACTTTTCTCTATCTTGAAACCTATCCCGAAAGAGGGAAAAGTTCTGGTAATTAGCTCATTAGAAGCGCTTTCAAGATAAAGACCTTTAATAAGATTTTCAGGGTCTCCTATTGCCTTTATTTCGAACGGAGAAGACATTCGTCTGGCATTTATAATTACTGTAGGACCTACACATCGTATCGAAGTCACATAAGAAATTCTTTCACCATTTATGGAAACCGCCTCTGCTCCGGAAGCGTAGAGGGCATTCAGTATCGTTCTCAGATCATAATCATGGACTATGTATTCATCCGGTGATGCAAGTTTAGGTACATTTTCAGCATCTGAGAGCAAAATCTTTATACCTCTCCCGTTAACCTCCGTAAGTCCTGCTGCAAATCTCATTTCGTTAAGTCTCTTTCTGAGAACCGCTACATTTTTATCTCTTAAAGATGCTTTCTGTTCAATGTCTGATAATTCTTTTCTAAACTTTTCTACTTGAATTCTGAGTTCTTTTCTTTCTTCCTCAGCGCTTCTGATTTGATTTATTAAAACTTCGCGTCTACCTGTGGTAGAAGCAGGTACGCGTTGAGTTTCCTCGGTTAACAAATTTGTCAGAACAAAACCCGCAATTAAAGCAAAAAATCCCACAATTATGTTAACTGGGTATTTAGCTTTCTTCGAAGTTAAATCTATTTTCATATACAGCTCTATTTGAATTTTGTTAATTATATTCTATTACTCCAACATATTCGGTAACGTCTTTAAAGATAATCCAGAGCAAGTATGACGGTTTCAGAAGGTAGATCATTATCTTTTAATTCAACTTCACCTGAAATTCTTTTCACTTCAAACGGCAGGAGTTTGATGAAGTCATCTACCGAGGAAAGCGGAAAAGATAGATGCCTGGTCTGATAATGCATAGGAATTGTTATTTTAGGTCTTATATCTTTCACAATACTGGCTGCTTGATAAGAGTCTATGGTATATGTACCACCAACGGGAATGCACAGGACATCAGCATCTTTTATAAAAGCCTTGACTTCCCTTCTCAATTCAGACTCTCCATAGTCTCCCATATGAACCACTTTTATTCCCTCACCTTCAATAGAAAAGACTATATTCCCACCTCTTTCCTTACCCTGGGCATCATCGTGATAAGTCTTGATTCCTGAAATCTTAAGCCCGTTAAAACTGTTAGAGCCTTCTTTATTTACTATCTGATAATTTCCTTTAACCGCAGAAATATTATTGTGGTCATAATGTTCGTGACTAACAGTCACAATATCTGCCTCCACATCTGGCAAAGGGTAGCCCACTTTAGCGTCGTAGGGATCGGTGACAATTCTAAAATTCTCTATTTTCATTTCAAACATTGCATGACCAAGCCATCTAATTTTCAATTTCCTCACCCCATTCTTAACGATATATTATTTTGTAAGCATATCCAATCAGCAACCCGATATAAACAAAAAGGACTAAAGAAACAAGATACGCTGCAGGTTTATAAGCAATCGCTAAAATTAATACCACATATAATATTGTAGCTACAATTTTTCCCTCTCTAATAACTTTTATCTGAATTCCCCTTCGCAGAAAATACACATAACTAATAATGGCAAACATTTCTCTTATTAAAAAACCGTAGAAGACCCATAAAGGCAAAACTCTAACTTTCGCCAGAGCAAATGTTATTGTAAGAACCATTAACCTGTCTGCAAAAGGATCGATCACTTCTCCAATCCTGCTCACAGATCCTGTTTTTCTTGCCAGATATCCGTCAAGCCAGTCACTTAAAGCAGCGCTAGCGGTTAATATAAAGCTTTTTAACATTTCACCTTCTGTAATAAATAAAAAGATTAATGGAAGTGATAAAATCCTGACACCTGTGATAAAGTTTGGTAAAGTAAAAAAACCGCTCTTTTTCTCAATATCTATCATTCTTCAATACAACTTTCTTCTTTTCTCTGAGCGACTGAGATCGCAGCCAACCTCCATAAACAAAAAGAAACCCCGAAGATGCCACTGGCAAAAGCAAAAAAATCATAAAGATCCATCTCACAACGCCCGGGTTTACGATGTTCAACGAGTATGCTAAATACAATGCTAAAGCTTCAGTAAGTATCAATAGTCCACCGGATACAGGCATCAGTAGTGAAACAGCTGAAGGCACCGAAAAAGCAAAAAAAGGAAAAAAAGATAGAGGGATGGCATGGTACTTTCCCTGGCTTATAGATAAAAAAAGAAGAAACAATGTCCAAATAATACCGGTGAAAACCCCTGATAAAAACGCAGCTGAGATTACTATTTTTTCCTTTTTTTCACTTGTTTTCATAAATCTTTCCCAATTAAAATTCTAACGCATTTGGCAATTTATCTGGTCTGGGGCATAATCTTAAAAATGCAGATAAAAACAACGATCGAAAGAAGACTTGAAAAAATATATATTTCAGCATTTATTTTTGCTCTGATAGTCTTAGCATTCTTATTTTTCAAATCTTACCAGTTGCTCCCTAAAGAAATAATATCTTTACCTTATTTTGCACTTTTATCAACACTTAGAATCGCAGCCGCTTACATTTTCTCGCTAATTTTTGCGATAGCGATGGGATTTGCTGCTGCAACGAGAAAATGGGCTGAAAGAATTCTTCTTCCTGCTATAGATATTCTTCAGAGTATACCTGTAGTTGGATTCTTTCCAGTAGCAATCTTTTTCTTCGTCGCCATATTTAAGGGAGAAAGGCTAGGCATTGAACTCGCTTCCATCTTTTTAATATTTACTTCACAAGCATGGAATATGGCATTTGGAGTTTACGAATCGCTAATAACTATTCCAAAAGACCTTTTAAGGCTACGAGATGCTTATGGTTTAAAAGGCTCTCTTGCATTTCAAAAACTTTATTTGCCGGCAACTATCCCGAGCCTTGTTTACAACTCTATGGTTTCATGGGCTAACAGCTGGTTTTTCATGATGAGTAATGAAATCTTTGCAATTGGTGCTCGAAAATACGCGCTTCCAGGTCTCGGCTATTTTCTCTGGAAATCTTCTGAGCAAGGTAATCTTATTCTCACAATAATGGGACTATTTACTTTAATCGTAATTGTCTTAGGGCTCGAGTTCTTTCTATGGAGACCTCTATCTTCGTGGTCAAAGAAATATTCCTATCAGATGGTCCCTTATGAAGAAATCGAACAAACCAGCACTATTCTTTCAAAATTAATCGACTTATTACAACTGGTCAGGTTTTCGAAGTGGAAAGAAAATCTATATCTCCATCTGGAAAAAATAGTGGATGCTGTTTACAAATTCGCAACCGTTCCAGATAAATTGCTGCTGGCTTTAAGAAAAATTCTCAAATTTATTACCTATGCCCTTATTGCCTCTGCTGGTCTTTACTTAGTTTATCGAGGAATATTTTTTGTAACCTGGCTAATGGCTCAGCCCTGGTCTTCCGATGCGAAACTAATCCCTTTAGCACTGCCGACTTCTATTGCAAGACTATC
>CALIRS010000207.1 GCA_938042205.1 uncultured bacterium
AGAATAATTGAGAAGGGAATGAGTGCGTATCAAGAAGCAATTTCCGTAATAGCTCCTGTTGTTAACGAAGTCTCTCGATATGTGCCTTCCCGGAGGTTGAGGAAGCTGCACATAGGACTTTTCGGGTATGCCAGAAGCATCAAAGGAGTCCATCTACCGCGTGCAATCACCTATTGTGCAGCTCTCTATTCTGTTGGTCTTCCTCCTGAGCTTATAGGTTTTAACTCTTTTAGTAAAACCGATTTTGACTTTATTGAGGATTTTTATCCATCTTACAAACAGGATCTTGCGGTCGCTGCTTCTTATTTCAATCCTTTATGTGAAAAACTCTTTGGTAAGGAAATCAGAGATCATGTTTTTATACCTCAGGGAATTGAACCACAACGGGAACATCTCAAAGCAACTTCCAGAATAATTGAATCTCTTTTGTCTGGCGAGTTAAGGGATATTTCAAAAAGAGTAAATGAAGCCGCTCACATAAGAAGATTTCTCGGATAACTCATAATTCAGAAAGAAATTAGCTCAAGAAAACTTTATTTACAGCCGATATTTATTTACAGTCTGGCGCTTCACAGTATTGAGGTGGAGTTCTTGCTGAGGAGAAAGTGGGAAATTTACGGCCGGCGACAGCGCCGGGTGGTGTAAGCAAAAACTCCACCTCCCTCCCCTCAAGGATTTAAATCTAAAAGTCACTTTTGTGTGGTATTATCAATGGCATGATTCTTGAAAAAGATTTGAAAGAAAGACCGCTTGGAGTGTTTGATTCAGGCGTTGGCGGGCTAACAGTTGTTAAAGAAATTCGAAAAATGCTGTCAAAAGAAGATATTATCTATCTTGGAGATACTGCCAGGTGTCCATATGGACCAAAGCCACTCAATCTTGTGAAAAGATTTGCTATCGAAATAAGCGATTATCTGGTGGCACAAAATGTGAAAGCTCTTGTGGTAGCATGTAATACTGCAAGTGCAGCAGCTCTGGAAGATATAAAAGCCAGGTATAAGAATCTTATAGTTGTTGGTGTAGTTATTCCTGGTGCGAGAGCCGCGGTTAAATATACTAAGAATAAAAAAGTGGGAGTCATTGGAACGATAGGAACCATTTCTTCTGGCGCATACGAGAAGGCAATTCGTGAACTTGATAGAGAAGTTCAGATTTTTTCTAAAGCCACTCCAGATTTCGTTGACTTTGTTGAAAGAGGAGAAGTATCCGGTCCCAGAATTGAAGCTCAGGCTCATCAATACCTTGATGATTTACTGCAAAAAGGAATCGATGTTTTAATTCTCGGTTGCACTCATTATCCACTTCTTATAGATACTCTTAGAAAAGTGGTTGGATCTGCTGTACGCCTGGTCAGCTCTGCAGAGGAAACGGTGAAGGAACTTCAGTCAGTTTTGAAAGAAAAAAAATTGCTTACTGAGAAAGGAAAAGGAAGTTTAAAATTGTTAGCTACTAATGGTGGTTATGCTTTCCTTTCCTCAGGAAGGAGATTTTTAGATGAAAATATTACAGAGGTGGAAACTGTATATTTCGGTCAGGAGGTTAAAAGGTGAAAGTTGTGGCATTAGGTACGTCTGGTACCTATCCACGATACCGAAGAGCGTGTAGTGGTTTTTTGTTTGAGGATGATCCTACTTTTGTATTAGTAGATGTAGGAACAGGGGTATGTTCAAACCTATTCAGGCATCTTGATCCATTTTCATTAACAGCAATTCTAATAACTCATCTCCATGCCGATCACGTGCTTGATATTTATCCTATAAAGTACTATCTCAAATACAATAAAAAAGATATGGAAAGAAAAATTCCTGTTTATATTCCTGAAGGTGGAGAAGATGTTCTTATGTCTTTTAAGTGGGGCAATGAAGAAGGTGAGTACCTTAGGGAGGTCTATGAATTTCATAATATTGGTAACACTTTGACAATAGGCAGATTCAGGTTCTCATTTAAGAAAACAAAACACGTAATACCCACCTACGCATTAGTTTGTGAATCGGGGGAGAAGCGCGCTGGATATACTTCTGATACTTCCTGGGACGATGAATTAATTGAGTTTTTTAAAGGGTGTGAAGTTCTTATATCTGAAGCCGCTTATCAGGGTGAAGAAGGCAAGGAAAATCTTCATATGACTGCTATGGAAGCCGGGAGGTTAGCTTCGCTTGTCGGAGCGAGTCGCCTTTATTTGACTCACATATGGCCTGAGCTCGATCCCAGTATATCCTTGCAGGAGGCAAAGAAAGAATTCTCCGGATCTGTAGAAATTCTAAAAGAACATTTAATTATTGAGGTGTAGTCTTGGAGAGGTCTGATGGGAGAAGATTTGATGAGCTGCGCAGGGTAGAAATCACTCGTAACTACATTGAACATGCTGAAGGTTCCTGTCTAGTTAAAATGGGAAATACCTGGGTGGTCGTAACTGCCACTGTTGAAGCCAAGGTTCCAAATTGGTTGAAAGGAGCAGGGCAGGGCTGGATAACTGCTGAATACGACATGATACCCCGGGCAACATTCGACCGTACACCTCGTCAATCAATAACAGGCAGGCAAAGCGGCAGATCAATGGAAATTCAAAGACTCATAGGAAGGTCGCTTAGAGCAGTAGTTGATCTTTTTGAGCTTGAAGATTTAACCATCATAATTGATTGCGACGTTATTAAAGCTGATGGAGGAACAAGGACAGTTTCTATAACAGGAGGTTATATTGCCCTTTACGATGCTCTGAAGTACCTTTGTGAGCAGGGTCGCTTAAAAAATTTACCTGTAAAAGAGGCTGTGGCAGCGGTAAGTGTGGGTATTGTAGATGGAAAACCTCTACTTGACCTTACATTCGAAGAAGATTTTGAAGCTATGGTGGATATGAATATAGTAATGACTGAGTCTGCAAAACTTATCGAAGTTCAGGGGACTGCAGAGAAAAGACCTTTTGATAGAAATGAGCTGGATATTCTTATTAACCTCGCTGAAAAGGGAGTAAAAGAACTAATAAAAATTCAAAAAAAAGTTCTTAAGAGTTGATAAAGGGCTTTCCAGGTTGGGAAGAATCTTTTCAGTTCAAATAGTTGTAGCAACTATGAATCCCGGTAAGGTAAAAGAGATAAAGCAGATTATGGGAAATATTCCTGTTGAGATTCTTAGTTTAAATGATATTTTACAGGAAAAGATCATTAAGATAAAAGAAACAGGTAATACTTACTTTGAAAATGCTTTTAAAAAAGCTAAAACTGTTACCCGGATTTCGGGTAAATATACAATCGCTGATGATTCTGGACTTGAAGTTGATTTTTTGAATGGTCAACCGGGAGTATTTTCTTCCAGATTTGCAGGAGAAGATGCAACAGATGAAGAGAATATTGAAAAACTGCTTAAACTTCTTGTAAATGTACCTGAGGAAGAGCGAACGGCAAGATTTAGGTGCACTGCAGTCTTTTATGATGGTTCTCAGGAGATAGTTCTTACGGCAGATGGAGTCTGCGAAGGAAAATTAGCAACTAAAAAACGAGGTAAAGGCGGTTTTGGCTATGACCCGGTGTTTATTCCTGAAGGTTTTGAAAAAACATTCGCTGAACTGCCGCTTTCAATAAAAAATAAAATAAGCCACCGGGCGAAAGCATTTAAGAACTTAAGAAGGAAAATAGTTGACTATTTTGATTTTTGAGTAGTTTCTTCAGCTATGATAACCGGGGTTTTAGAATTAACCACGGCGATCCAGGCACCACCTCGATTGAGCTGAATTTCGCTGCCTGTAGAATCAAAGAGTTTTAGAGGATCAGTAACTTTTGCTCTTTTCCATGTGCCCTCAATTTTTATTCCGTCTCGAAAAACAAGAGCTTTTCCTGTACCGGTAGTTGGCATTTCTAGCCGCGCTTTATAGTCGATAACTCTGGTACTGGTGTAGATAACTATGACATTTTTTGTCTTTATATGTACCTTACTATCTGCAGTAACATAGGGTTTGTTATATAAATATCGTGCATAAAGATTCGACATTCTGTCGTAAATGTACTGAACCTCATAAGGGCGAGTGGAAAACTTAATGGTTATCGATTTAACAAAACCACGGTTTTGCAGTGGCTCATCGTCTTTAAACAGGTAGAATGGGTCGCCTGTCCATTTTGTTTCCAGCCCTTTCTTTTCAGCGACATAGTAAAGTTTGGTAGGTGAGGTGAGCATATTATGAGGACGGCGTCTTTCTGGTATTCTCCAGTATGCTTCGGAGTATCTGAATTCGTCGAGGTCTATAGCAAGGTTTCTGAGTAATCTCAAAGCCTGGGGAGAACCTCCAACGTGTGCATAGAGTGCGTTAAATCCCTGTGCATATTCTACATAATAGGTTCGCGCACTTCTAACGGGACCAACGACTTTCGGAAGGTTACAGGAATAAAAGGCTTCCAGACGGGTAATTCCACCTTCAGCTAAAGCTTCAATAACTAGACATGCTTGATCAATGCCAAAATGTGGCCTAGCCCTCACAATATTGTCTATCATTATTGCCAGTGGGCGGTTGGGAATAGCAGTGGAAGTTGTTCCATCAAGGGGGCAGGTATATAAGATAGGCGGAGGTTCGGCTTCTTTTGTAGTTTCAACTGATTTTCTGGCAACTGGCTTTTTCGCCACAGGTTTGCCAGATAATTGCCTCAGAATTAAAACAGCCAGTACAGATGCAATAACAAACACAAGTACACTGGCAATTATCAGCCTTTTTTTGAGCTTTTTTCGAGTTTCTTCTTCATCCATGACTAAAAGAGTTTGAAATTAAAAACTCCGCGTGTCAACAATCAATCTCAGGGAGGATAATAAAACATTGAATATGTAAGATAAATCATCGTAACGCAAGTTTTAACGGCTTATAAGTACTTATTAACTCTTAATTTTGTTACAATTTTATATTATGGGTGAGAGAAAAACCTCTGGTATTTCACTTGTGCTGGTTGTTATTATGATCGTTTTTTCATTTCTATCAGGATGTGAAGGCCAGAGAGTTCAGAAAGAAGAAAAAAAGGTTTCAACTGAAAAGGAATTATCCAGAGAAAATGTGACAACTATATCTAAAGGGGTCCAGGAAGGAGAAAATGAAATCTTTAAACTTACATCTCCGGCTTTCAAAAACGGTGAATACTTAGAGGTTCGATTTGCAAAAAGTGGCGTTCCTGGCGGAAAGAATATTTCACCGCCTTTTTCATGGAGCGGAGTACCGCAAGGAACAAAGTCATTAGCTTTAATTTGCGTAGACAGGCATCCGATTGCCAACAACTGGATTCACTGGATTGTGATCGATATTCCACCTTCAGTTCAATCATTACCAGAAGGTGCTTCACCAGGTAAAATTCCTGAACCGGCAAAAGAACTCTATAATACTTATGGATATGGAGGCTATGGTGGTCCACAACCGCCACCTGGAAGCGGAGTTCACGATTACGAATTTATTATTTTTGCGCTCTCTGAAGAGCGTCTGGATATACCTTTAAATCCGACGTTTGAGCAATTTAATCAAGCAATTGAGGGGAAAGTCATTGGTAAGGCGACCCTTATAGGAAAATTTAGTCAATAGTCCTCAGAGTTTGTCTCTTGTTCGTTTTTTAATTGCTGATTATGCGCTTGAAGTTTATAATTCTTTTGCTTTGACGAGATTACGGGGCGTGGCGCAGCTTGGATAGCGCACCTGCCTTGGGAGCAGGGGGTCGGAGGTTCAAATCCTCTCGCCCCGACCACGGAAATATTTCTCAAGTATCCGGGCGTGACCATGAAGTTAGTGAATCTTTAAGTCCAGAAGTTTTTTCTTAGTTTTAAAGAGCAGTGTTGCGAGGTTGAAAATGTAATCTCTGTTCTCAAGTTTTTCGAGCCACTTCTTGGGGATAGAATCATAACCGTAAAAAGCGCCTGAAATTGCTCCGGTCATTGCACCTATAGTATCTGTGTCACCCCCGAGACTGACGGCATAGATAACAGAATCCTTAAAACTATCGGTCGAAAGAAATGAGAATATAGCTGTAGGAACCGATTCGTGTGCTGTAACTCCATTACCGAGTTCACGCACTACCCTGTCACGGTTTTCTTTTTCAGTAAGTAGATGCTCTATAGCTTTAATTTTCTTTTTGTATATATCAAGGATAGTAAAGTCATAAAGTTTTTGAATGAAGTTTTTTTCTCTAATCAAAGCAAGGCTAACAGCATAAGCCTCTAATGCGGCGCCTTCCATTGAAAGGGGATGGCTGTGAGTAATTTGGCTCGTTTTATGAGAAATTTCTCTTAACTTTTTAATGTCGTCAAAGTAGAAAAGTCCTATCGGAGCTATCCTCATTGCTGCTCCGTTACCGTAAGAACCACCAGGAAAAATCTCTTTATCCAGACACTCATCCCATCTTCTACCTTGCTTAATCATCTTAAATATTCTCGGAGGTCCTGAACCGTAGCCTCTCCAGGGTTCTTTATAGTAATTCGAAACAAACTTTTGCGCCATGTTATCGCCATTAAAACCTTTACATTCAATTAATGACTCGGCAATACCTATCATCATCGCAGTATCATCTGTATAATGGCTACCAAGATCGGCAGTTACAGTAAAGCTTAAAAAACCTTCCAGGGGTGCTCCCAGTGAGTCACCTATAGCTAAACCTGTAAGACAACCTGTAAATCTTTCCATTTTCATTTTTTACACCCGAATTATGGATTGCATACCTTACATGGTCTATGACCAGATTTTATCGCTTCTTCTCTTGAGCCGAAAGCTTCAAGGTTATAAGGAGAGATTTTCTTTGCCCAGGTGCACCAGGGATAGTGAAAAGGTTCCCTGTTTCTACTGGCGACATAATAAACCTGTTGAGATGATTTCTTTTCCCGTATACTTTTTTGAGGCGGGGCCCAGAGTCCGACCTCTCTTTCTCTTGCTTCTCTTTGAAGTTTTAAAAAATAATCTGCATATTTAACATCCGGGGGATAGGTGTAAACCATGGCATACCCTTGCTTGACAAGTTCTGCATTTACAAAAAGGTTTCCTGCATAAATATATCTAAGAAGTCTTCCATATTTATCTCTTTCGCTGATATCCTTTTCCAGTTTTACAGTTTTGCCCAAAATCAACTCTTCGGTTTTTACCCTTGCTTCTTCAAAATATGGTCTCCCATGCTCAGGTGTGTCAATTCCGATAAGTCTAACTTTTTCTTCTTTTCCGTTTATGGAAACGACAATGGTGTCTCCGTCGATAACTCGTGTTACAAGAGCTGTTTCTTTTTTCTCGGTTGTGATTTTGGTTGGGGTATTTTCTGGTTCCCGTCTGGTTTCGCTTAAAGGAGGTATGTTTTGTGAAGTAGTACAACATGAGAGAGGTGAAAAAATCAAAAATATAAGCATTATGGACAGGATTTTTTGAATCACGATCTTCATGATACGTTGTTTCAAATTTTAACAATTTATAAAGATATAAGCATTAAGTTAGATTTTAGATTAAGGATCAACGAGGCAAAATCTCTTCCCAGGAAGTTATTTCGAAACCAGCATTTAATGGGGGTATAAAATGTGGTGGTTCATTATAAAGCATTCTCTCATCATACCAGTAATCTTTTCGATACCCTGAAACTATTGTACCTCCTACTCTGAATGTTCCTACAGGACCTCGATATGCTTGAGCGATGCTACCGACTATGGTAAGGGTGTTCTTAGCGGGACCATCGGCAAAAGCCTCAAATCCAAAAGAGTTATTAAGAGAGAATATGGCTGCTTTTACAGTGATAGAACCTGGTGCTACATCCTGTCCACTCTGATTATAATGATTTATATAAATGAAGTTGTTTGCAATAAGTCCAAGCATATCCTGCTCCGGATTTGCATAGTTGATATCCCCAGTTATGTAGATATTGTTAGAAGCTGCTATTGTCAGTTTTCCGGAAAGAGTTCCCGAGACAAATACATTACCATTTCCCGAATTCCATTTTTGACTGTTGTACTGACTCCAGGCTGAGGAATTCTTAGTAGAAGGAGCTTTTCCGGGAAGCTGGGGTCCATCAACATAAATTACTCCACTCTGTGGTAGTGGCACGTTTCCAGTGGGTCCAGTTGAGTTTGGATTGCTATTAGTGATATTTAATCTACCATTTGATAGTAATTCAATTTCGGTTCGCCCGTAGTAATAGTAGCCTCCATATGCAGATTTTGCCCAATTGATTAGTTCTGCATTTGAAGAAGGGACCTCCAGGAGGGAAACGTTTTCTTCATATCCCTTTTGAAAAACCGGGTTACTACCTGAGGCTCTATAAATATATCTGTGAGTGGTTACCTTTCCTTCAAAAACGGGATTTCCATTAATTCTCACAATATCGTTGGAATGAAGAGGACCGTGAATAACGTCACCTGTAATGAACCAGATAGTTTCTCCATCAACACCTACTTCGTAGTCTGTAAAATAGATATATCTTACAAAACTCTTTTTTTGGATGGTGGCTTTAACAGTTCTCCGAATCACCTTTCCGTTTACTGTTGTCTCACCAGTTGAGATGACGATTGCTCCTGGGGATTCAAGTGGCGTGACTTCGAGGTGATATCTGCCGTCGGTTGTGTTGACCCACCCAGTTTGAGCTGGATGGGTTTGGTTAAGATAATACTCATCATCCTGATTCATGTTCCAGAGGTAATTGTTGATACCTTCCTCTGCAACCAGTAAAGATTTTTCTCTTGATTCCTGGCTTTTTACTGCATGAATATCGTTTTCTGCAAGAAAATATAGAGCGACTTCTAAGATAGAAATTATCATAAGCGCAAGTATTGCGATTGGAGTCGCATAGAATCCATCTTCACTTCTTCGAAGATTGTATAGAAACCTGTTTTGTTTACTATTTAACATTTCTTAAGCTCACCTCTGAAGTGAACTCTTGCATGGAAGGCGGATTGTTTAGATCTAAGTCCATTCGCAAGTTAATCTTTACAATTCTTACCTTCCTTCTTTCACTCTCTGAAAGCGGAAGAGAACTTAAATTTTCAGATGGTGAAGCAAAATACGAGAAGATGGGGTTTTGATTGTTATTGCGACAGAAAGTAGTAAGTGTGGTGGTAGCAGGAGACCCGGTATAAGTATATGGAGGAGTCGAACCATCAGGCTGATAGACTTTTCTTAAAAAGTTGCTTCCGGAAAGAATAAGTTCAACTTTTTCGGGTTCGTCATCAGCATCAGTATTTGAATAGAAAATGAGTGTGTTTTCAGAAGCGTAAATAATCGCAGGTTGATCTGATAAAGGTATGGCTTCTCTTAAATTCTTTTTTATCCAGTCGATGGATCTTACCGCGTCCTGACGTGTGAGGGAATCGTTATAAAATTCCTGCCAATTCTTGTACGTCCATCTAAAAAGTTCGAAAGAACCCGAGATCACTATTGATAATATGGCAAGCACAAATAAAAGCTCTATGAGTGTCCACCCTTTTTCGTTTAGATATATACCTGTGTTAGTATCTATAAAGGACATATTCAGTTTCACCACCGTAAACATCAACAATTCTTTCATCTATCCACCAGATGCCTGAGCGCCGATAAACATGGTATGTGCCAGGTGTAAGTCCCTGAAACAGTGTTTCACCAGGTGCGTAATCTCCGGTAACTTGAATTCTCTCATAGCCGACAGGGCCGGTAACACGGATGGAGACATTGTTTCTTGGAGCGCCATTAGTTCTTTCAGTTCGGACTCTTATGGCTCCAAACTTAGGTGTCTGGGTAAGGAAGACTTCAATAAAAGTGTTCTTGTTGGGACTCAATTCAACTTCATCGGAATAATTATTGTATTCCTCCTTTTGTACGAGAAGGAGATATATTCCCGCGTTAAGTGATTTCTCATATATTCCATGTTCATTAGTTTCACCGGTTGTAACTTCGGATGTCTCTTTATCGGTTAGAGTTATGCTGGCAGCAGGAACAGGTTCTCTTGTCAGAAGGTCGTAAACTGTAAGATGTATATTCGCGGATGGTCTTGGGCTTAAAACTATTTCCAGAGTGGCTGTTTCGTAAGGAATAACTTCTACGGTAGCTCCTGATGTCGAAACATAAGAAGCAGCTTTCGCTTCAGTAACTGTCCATATCCCTGGGAAGACATCTTCAAAATGAAATTCTCCAGTATTTTCACTGGCAGAGATTTGAATTCCAAGAGGATGCGAGAGTGTTATTTGAGACCTTTTGGTAATTAGATTTCTAAAAGGATCAAGCAAGCGGGCATTTAAGGCGCTCTTTGGTGCCAGATAAAATTCAATGTATTTGATATCACCAAGTTCAATGGTAACTTCTTTGGATTGAGGATAGCAAAGGGTGTTGATGGGAGGATCCACTGTTACAAGATAGGTGCCATTTTCAACAGCAGCGAATACTACATCGCCTTTTTCGTCAGTGTAATCGTAGCGTGGAGCAGACGGTCCCGAAACTAAATTTACCTTGATATCATTAAGGTCAAGGTTCGATTGGTAATTTTTAAGCTGTACAACAATATGTCCACCTGGTGGCAAAGGCTCTTTTGACTCTCTGGCGATTTTTGTGGTTAGGCTTAAGTGGTTATTTTTCCCAAAAAGAGTCCAGAAGACTGTTACAGTCACTTTTTTCAAATCTCTCGGATCATTGTCCTCAGGGAGAAGTCCATCGGAAGGATCATCATACCATTTAACTCTTGTTTCAATCTGAAAGGAGCGATTGTTCCTTTGAACATTTTTGCTTGCTTGAAGAATTCCAGGTGGATTTCCATTGATAATACCAATATCATCGTAAGGAAGTGATTTTATCCTTTCAATTTCCTCAGAAGCTATTTCCCTGGATATGCTTTTTAAGTTATTGTTCTGGATGGCGTTTGCTCCAAATACAAGTAAAGGTACAAAGCTAATGGCAATTAAAAGAACA
>CALIRS010000208.1 GCA_938042205.1 uncultured bacterium
AAGGAAGCATGTCATGTCTTTTCCGCCGGATACTTAGCATGTGCATCTGCGGTTACTGGTTTTGCCGATCGGAAAGATTTATTATTTGCTGATAAAAACTTACACTCCTCCCTTTGGAGTGGAATTAAGTTGAGTGGAGCACATTGCGAGAGATTTGCTCACAATAATCCTGAACACCTTAGAGAAATTTTAGAGTACGAAGACAAAGATACTCCAAAAATCTTTGTTCTTGAAGGAGTCTACTCCATGGAAGGTCATATTGCAAAGCTTCCAGCTTTTTTAGAATTGGCTGAAGAATTCAATGCCTTTGTGATCGTGGACGACGCCCACGGATTTGGTGTTTTGGGAAAAGACGGCCGTGGAGTTAGTGATCATTTTCAGCTTACAGACGAAATCGATGTAATTTGCTCGAGTTTTTCAAAATCTTTAGCTGGATCTGGGGGATTTGTGGCAGCGAGTAAAGATGCGATCGAGTATATGAGAAGTCACTCCAAGCAAACAATTTTCTCTGCTGCCCTATCGCCAAGTTCTTGTGCCTGTGCCAGAACTGCACTGAAGGTCATGCAAGAAGAACCCCAGCATAGAGAACGCCTTTTTAATAACCTCAATAGGTATCGTAAAATTCTTTTGGACTTAAATTTAGATATTTGGGAGAGCGAAACTCCTGCAATTCCCATCGTTCTGGGAGAAAAAGAAAAAGTTTATTACTTCTGGAAAGCTCTACTTCAAAAAGGAATTTATACCATTATTTCGATCGCCCCGGGAGTGCCCCCAGGCAAAGATTTGATACGCACTGCGATTTCCGCAAGTCATACAGACGAGGACCTGGACCGGATTGAAGAGGCAATGCATTTTGCCTGTAGTAAAATCTAACTAGGCTTCACTGTAATTATACGCAAGAGAATCAATACTGCTTGCATCCATTTCCAGCCATTAATCGAATAAGGCTTGATAATGCCTCTGTAGAAATAAGTGAAAGCATGCAGTTGTTGATCGGCAACTGCTTCTTTAGTTAAAATAGACTCACCCCACTTTTGGTAAAGTAATTCAAAATTCTTATCATTGAATTTTTTTCGTCCTTCACTAGCTCCTTTTACATGTTGCACAACAGAATCATGCACCACCACGCAAGATTTATTATCATTGGTGATTCGCAAACAAAGGTCCACATCCTCGCATCCGTTAACAAAATTTTCATCGAAGCCACCTATATCCAGAAAATAGCTTCTTTGTATTAAGCAACATGCAGCTGTAACCGCACTCCAAGAGCGAGTCTTCCCTTGGTACGGACGGTAAAAAAAACCTTGGCCAAAATGCCTCGGGTTTCCATTGGGAGAAAAAACCACTCCCATGTGATCAAATCTTTTTGAGCCTGCAATTTTTTGAACATTACCAACGATGCCGATATTTTTATCGACTTCCATTGCTTTTATCATAGGCGAGAGCCAATCCCCTTCAACGAACACATCATTGTTTAAAAAGCACAAATATTTCCCTTTGGCTTCTCGGGCGAGAAAGTTGTTATTCTTAGCAAAACCTCGGTTTTCCTCATTGAAGAATGTTCGTACACCTGCTCCCAGCCCCTTAAGGAAATCAACCGTATCATCTTTGCTACAATCATCGATGATAAGAAGTTCATACTCCAATTTTCCCGAAAGTGTATGCCTAAGAGCGTCCAAGCACCTCCTCGTGTATTGGAGTTGTCCATATGTGGAAATTAAAATGCTAACTAAGGGTTTACACATCTCAGGTAAGATCGGATGCGACCTTTTGAATCTCCTTTTTGAGAGAAGTCGCGGTCTTTCTTATATCAAAGTTTTCCCTAACATGCTGAACGGCTTTTTTTCTGATTCTCACAAAGCGAGCGGGCTCTGCACGCAGTTTGGTTAGTAAATCAACCCAACTCTCAATATCCCTTGGATCAAGGGAAAAACCAGAAACACCATCAATAAATGCCTCAGAAGCACCAGCTCTTGCTGAAGATAAAACCAAACAGCCTGCATTCATTGCCTCGGGAATCACATTTGGTATTCCATCTCGATCGCCATTGGCATCCACAATTCCGGTAAAAAGTAATGCATCTGATTGTAAAAGAATTTCCTGAACTTCTGCTTCACTTTTTGAACCTAAAATAAAAACATTTTGACTTAGTTTTGTTCTCTGGATTTCCGTTGCAATTCTTTTTCTTAAAAAGCCATCTCCAACAATTTTAAGCTCAAATGAAATACCTTGCTTTTGAAGTAATAAGGCCACTTTAAGCAAATAGAAATACCCTTTTTTCGGAACCAACCGACCGATTGCGACTAAGTTTAATTTTTGGGAAGAAATAAGCTCATAATCCGATCTTCCTGTAAAAGTCGCTAAGCCTCTGCGGATTAATTTAATTTTCCCTTCACCTAGTCCCAGATTACGCAGGCGCGTTGCTGAAGAATTCGATGAGGTTCTTACAAAGGCTGAATCTTTTAACTTTATATCCAATAACCAATCCCCTCCAGTTCTGAACAAATCATAGGCGTGAGCCCCCATGGAAAATGGTATTCCAGTCAGTTTGTGAATGGCAAAAGCAGCTGTGGCTGGCATTGTAGCCCAAATTCCATGAATAAGAGATATATTTTGTTTTTGGAAATTTGCAGATTCAACCAGAGCAAAACCTAGAGCAAGGAAAGTTTCATTAAAGTTCTGAAGACTCCCGCATCTACCTGACCAGAGTGCCCTCAAAGTA
>CALIRS010000209.1 GCA_938042205.1 uncultured bacterium
CCTCAATTCAATACCAATCCCCATTTGACCCATTTGTTTATGTGATATATTACATAAAAATGGACATATTTGAGGCTATTAAAAATAGAAGAAGTGTCAGGTCATATCAGAAAAGGCCTGTCGATGAGAGTTTAATTAAAAAAATAATTGATGCAGCGCGTTTTGCACCGACAGGAGCCAATCTTCAACCATGGAAATTCATTGTCGTTACTGATGAAGAACTAAAAAAGAAAATCGGGAAGGGTGCAAAATTCTTTTTTGTCAAATCTCATCATGTTTCAGAAGCTCCAGTGTTTATTGCATGTCTTGCAGACATGAGGAAGAGCAAATGGGCTGTAATTGATACTTCAATGGCAAGCCAAAATCTGATGCTTGCTGCTCACGCTCTTGGCCTCGGTACCTGCTTTGTAGGCGTTTTTGATGAGGAGGAAACAAAGCGACTTCTTTCTATTCCTGAACATTATCGGGTTATTGGTCTAATTACCCTTGGATATCCAGCAAGAAAAGAAGAGGTTCCCAGTCGTTTACCAGTTGAGGAAATAACATTCAAAAATGTTTTCGGAAGGGAGACAGGAACCAAAAGAACCATTTCTTATATCAAGACAGGTCCTGTTACGGTCTGGAAAAAAATCTTAAGGCTCATTTTAAAGAGATAGCACGAATAAATCCGTTAAAGAAACAGGTTATTATAGAACTTTTCTTACATCAAACTTAGCTCGTACTACAATAGGTTCTGCTGTTTTTTAAATTTGATGAATAAATATGTACATTTCTATAAAACAAAAAAATGGGCACTTGAGGAAGGATTCTCTGAAGAAGAAAGTGAACTAATAGCTCAAGCGGCGGTTCAAATTGACAGAAAATTGTGGAGTAAACCCTGGGCTCATTTCGCATTTGCAGGTGCCTATCCTGCTGCACTCATTCTTTTGTGGCTTTCAGTAAGGTTCAAGAGTCTAAGATTTCTTGGTTTCTCAATCCATGCTGTTCAGGATGTGATCACCCATGGATGGATTATCCCCTGGAGACATAACCATTATGAAAAGATTGATGATTGGCAAGAAGCTTCAGAAGAGATGAAAAAAAGAATAAAGGAGAGTACAAAAATTTTTCTGAAAAAATATCGCAAGTCAAAATTACTTCTTTGAACCTGAAGTAATTCTTCAGAAAAAATTTTAATAGAAAATTGCTATGAATAGTTGACAATTCTAAATACCTGTTTTAATCTTACATAAAACCTATTTATCCTATTATTTTGATAGGATATTTTTTTAAAAAATGGAGAAACGATGACCATAGACGTAAACTTCCTAAAACAAGGTGGATTCATAAAGCAGAGACACCCTGATTACTTTTTAGTAAGAGTGAGAGTACTTGCTGGTGATCTGAAGGCAAATCAATTAAAAAAACTCTCTGAAATTTCTGAAAAGTATGGAGCGGGATGGGTTCATTTAAGTGTGCGTCAGGGTGTTGAAATTCCAAACGTTAGAATTGAAGACTTTCAAGCTGTTGTTAAAGAACTTGAAGAAGTGGACCTTTCAACTGGAGCCTGCGGACCGAGAGCTCGGGTCATTCTTGCTTGCCAGGGCTCTTCTATATGTCCTTATGGTCTTGTAAATACCAAAGAAATGGCAAAAAAACTTGATAAACGTATATACGGACGTGGAGACCTTCCCCATAAGTTCAAAGTCGGGATTTGTGGTTGCCCTAATTCGTGCACCAAGCCACAGGAAAACGATCTTGGATTTATGGGAACTGCTCAACCTGTATTTGACGAGGTAGAAGGAGCTTGTATCGCTTGTGGTCTCTGTGCGGAAGCTTGTCGATTTGGTGCAATAACTCTCGATGATGAAGGAAGACCACATATCGATTTATCAAAATGCATTTCTGACGGGCGTTGCATTCATGCATGCCCTACAGGCGCTATACGAGCTGCAAAAATTGGATGGCGTGTTTTTGTGGGAGGACGCTTTGGCTACAAACCGCAGCTCGGGATCCCTATTATGGAGTTTGTGCCCGATGATGAAGTTGTTGACCTGGCAGAAAAAATTCTTCTGGCATACAAAAATCTTGGCAAAAAGGGAGAAAGATTGCGGGATGTGATTGAACGGATGGGAGTTGATGAATTTATAAAAGAGGCAGGTGTAATGAAAGTTGAATCAGATACTTGATCTTCGAGGTGTCCCCTGTCCGATGAATTATGTTCATACAAAGTTGCGTCTTGAGGAAATGTCAGAAGGTGAGGTGCTTGAAGTGTTTCTAGATAAAGGTGAACCGTTTAGCAACGTTTCCCGAAGCATCAAAGAAGAGGGACATGAGATTATAAAGGTAGATCGTTCTGAAGAATTCTGTGTGATAGTAGTAAAGAAGGGAGGGGGTACAAATGGCTAAGAATAAATTTGAAATAGACGAAAGTCTTGAGAACTTGAAAGCTGAAGAGGTTCTGGATTGGGCATTTAAAACTTTTTCTGACAGGGTGGCTATTGCTTCTAGTTTTGGAGCTGAGGATATGGTACTTATCGATATGGCTGTAAAGCTGAATCCATTGGCACGTATTTTCACAATCGACACCGGAAGGCTTCCTCAAGAAACATATGATCTAATTGAGGAAACCAGTAAAAAATATGGTAGCGTTATTCAAACCTATTTCCCTGATACTAAAGAAACAGAAGAGCTTTTGAGAAAATACGGACCAAACCTTTTTTATAAAAGCGTTGAACTGCGTCAGCTTTGTTGCCATGTGAGGAAAGTTGAGCCGCTCAAAAGAGCTTTACGCTCCTTGGATGCCTGG
>CALIRS010000210.1 GCA_938042205.1 uncultured bacterium
CTCCTCTAAAGCCAATGAAGTCCTCGTACAGAACCCCATATTCAGTAGAGACTGACTTATTAAAATCGCTAAGTAGCGGAAAATTTAATTCTTCTTTGAGTGCCATTGCCTCTTGGGCAAATGGACTATCCACGCTAATTCCGAATACTTTTGCATTTAATGCCTCAAACGCTTTCAAATCATCCCTAACCGAGCAAGCCTCAGCCATGCATACACTCGTGAAGGCAAAGGGAAAAAAGAGTAAAACAACATTCGACTCTCCAAAATGTTCGCTAAGAGTGATATCTTTAAGGCCATCACTTGTCTTGGTTTTAAGGGTGAAGTCAGGGGCGTTCGTGCCAATTTCTAAGGTCATAATATGTCTTTGTTAAATGGGGTTTAAATGTATTATTTAAATTAGGTAATACTACTAATCTATCTTGCAAGCTGAATCACATTAGTTCATGGCGAGTAGGTTTGATTCTTCGCTCGTAGAAAAAGGCAATTTTATTTATAAGGGATTAATTCGTGATGATTTCAGATAAACTCTTGGACAATACAGATGTAGTGATCGGTAAGGATGAGTTAATGGAAAGCCTATCCAGTGGTCGAAAGTTAAAGGTTAAATTTGGAGTTGATCCCACGAGACCAGACTTAACTTTTGGCCATTTGGTTGTATTTAACAAATTAAGGCAATTTCAGGATGCAGGACATGAAGCAATCTTATTGATTGGAGATTATACGGCCAGAATTGGTGATCCGAGCGGACGATCTGAGCTGAGGCCGGAATTAACGCAGAAGGAAGTCGAGCAAAATGCTTCAACCTATCTTGATCAAGCTTTCAAGATAATCGATAAAAGTAAAACCATTGTTAGAAGGAATAGTGAATGGTTTGGCAAAATGGCCTTTGCTGATGCCCTTACGCTAAGTAGAAGCATGACTGTTGCCCGTATGCTCGAAAGAGATGATTTTGAAAAACGTTTTAAGTCCAATCAGCCTATTTCAATGGTTGAATTCATGTATCCACTGATTCAGGGATATGATTCCATCGTTCTCGAATCTGATGTTGAATTAGGGGGGAGTGATCAGTTATTTAATATGTTGGTAGGCAGGAGCTTGCAGAAAGAAAAAGGGGCTCGACCTCAAGCAGTTATTACCTTGCCCTTATTGGTCGGATTAGATGGTGCAAAAAAAATGTCTAAGAGTTACGACAACTTCATTGCATTTAACGACTCGTCAAAAGATATTTTTGGTAAAACTATGTCGATTTCAGATGAAGTAATGTGGGATTACTATCGACTGCTTTTGCTCAAGGGAAAAGATGAAATCGATGAGTTAAAGAAGGCTCATCCGATGGAGTCAAAAAAGAACTTAGCTAGAGAGTTGACCGGTCTATTCTATGGGACAAAACAAGCTGAAAAAGAATATGATTCATTTTCTCAGGTTTTCTCCAAAGGAAAAGACCCCGAGGATATTCCTAAGTTTTCTCTTTCATCTCTTCAATTAGATACAGCTTCTTTACTTAATGTGTTAGGAGAGACTAACCTTTTTGAATCCAAGGGACAAATTAGAAGAATGATCGCCCAAGGTGGAGTCAAATTGGACGGTGAAAAAGTCGAAAACGCCGACTTAATAATTGATTCGATTGAGGAGCCAGGAAAAATTATTAAAGCTGGAAAAAAGATTTTTATTCGTATCGTTCCTTAGCCTATTGCACTGGTTAATTAGGAAATAACCTTTTTTAAATAATGGGCTGTTTGACTCTTATTATTCCTTAAAAGCGACGGGATCGTGCCCTCATGCAAAATTTTTCCGCCAGATAATCCTCCTTTGGGACCAAGCTCTATCACATAGTCAGCTTCTGCAATCAAATCGACATCGTGTTCGATTACAACAACGGTATGACCGTCATCCACAAGCTCATGTAAGAGATGTGTGAGTTTTTGACAGTCTTGAGGGTGCAATCCAATGGTAGGTTCTTCCAAAACATAAAAATTCTTTTTTGAATTCGAGCTTCTCCTACTTTTTAGTTCAAGGCCATTTGCTAATTCTGAAGCGAGTTTAAGTCTTTGAGCCTCACCCCCTGAAAGAGTGGGAGATGTTTGGCCCAATTTTAAATAGCCTAAACCTGTCTGGGTCATGAGAGAAAAGGTTTTGTGCAGAACCTCATCGAAATTAAAGAAAACTTCAGCTTCTTCAAAAGTCATTTCCAAGATTTCAGCAATATTTTTTCCATGCCAACGCAATTGAATTAGTTCATCCTTGTAACGCTTACCTAAGCATTGTTCACACTTAATGTAAGAGTCTGGCAGAAAGTTCATTTCTACCTTAATCACACCTGCACCTTTACAACTCTCACATCTGCCTCCCTGGACATTGAATGAAAAGTCTCCAGACGAAAGTCCAAGTGCTTTTGCTTCGGGTAAGTTTGCAATAAGTTCTCTTATTCTAGACCAAACACCTAAATAAGTTGCGGGTGTGGAGCGTGAAGTTTTTCCAATTGGCGACTGACTTACTTCAATTGCTTTTCTGAATAAGTTACCA
>CALIRS010000211.1 GCA_938042205.1 uncultured bacterium
TCTGATGGTTTAACTACTAGGGCTCATGTTCATACTGAAAAACCCGGAGAAGTTCTTAGCTATTTTATGAATTTTGGTCAGCTTTTAGATGTCAAAATTAACAATATGAGAATTCAAACTAAAAAAAGAACGGAAAGACTCAAAGAAAAACCTCAAGCAATAGTATCAATTTCTAACGGAGAAGGTTTCAAAGAAATCTTTAAGTCTCTTGGAGTTTCTGTAGTCTTAAACGGAGGGCAGACATTTAATCCCAGTACTGAACAGATTGTAGAAGCTATTGAGGAAGCGCCTTCTGAAAATGTGATTGTTCTCCCAAATAATAAAAATATAATAATGGCTGCAGAACAAGCAGCTAAAGTATCAAATAAAAATGTTCAGATAATACCATCAAAAACCATTCAACAAGGAATCAGAGCAATATTTGCATTCAATCCCGATTTAGATTTTGAAGAAAATGCTAAAAAGATGAAAGATTCTCTTGATAGTGTTATTTCAATCGCGATAACGAAAGCAGTTAGGAATTCAAAATTTAATAACATTGAGATTTCCAAAGGAGATTTTATTGGAATGGTTGAAAGTAATATTGTAGCAACAGGGAAAGATTTACTTTCAGTTCTAATTAAGACGCTTAAGAAATCTTTGTCTGTTGAACACTCTTTTATAACAACATTTTTCGGAAACGAGATAACAGAAGATTTAAAAAAAGAAATCATTTCGATATTGGAAGAAGAGTTTCCAGAGCTGGAATTTGAATTTAAAGATGGTGGTCAGAGACACTATGATTTACTGATTTCTGTGGAATGAGGTGAGAATGGAAGATGAGGAAAGTGGGTTTTGTAGTTGACAGCACCTGTGATCTTCACCCTGAATTTTATCGTGAAAATGATGTTACCATGGTTCCTCTAATAGTTAGATTTGGAGAAGAAAGCTTCCGTGATCACATCGACATTAAACCTGAAGAATTTTATCAAAAACTTAAAAGGACTTCCGATATCCCTAAAACTTCACAACCTTCAGTTCAGGAATTTGTCAAAGCATATCAGCAGATTGCGGATAAATATGAAATTATCGTAAGTATCCACATCTCTTCAAAATTGAGTGGCACGGTAGAATCTGCTTCCATTGCTTCTAAAAATGTTGATGCTGATATCAGGATAATTGATACTCAAAATACAACTACTTCTATAGCTGCTATGCTTAAACTAGCACTTGAGAAACAAAAAGAAGGAATAGATGGAGAAGAACTTGTTTCTTATGTAAAAGATCTTGTTGAAAAAGTCAGAATATTTGGAATGCTTGATTCTCTTGATTACCTGGTTAAAGGTGGAAGGATCGGAAGAGCACAGGGTTTTGTGGGCTCTGTTCTTAACTTCAAACCTCTTTTAACCGTAAGGGAAGGAGTGGTCGCACCTCTCGGACGTGCACGTGGAAATCGTAATGCGATAAAGATGCTTCTTGAAGAGTTAATAAATGTCTCTGGAGGAGAGGAAGTCTACATTCATTTCGGATATACAGACAATCCTTCACTGGTTGAAGTATTTAAGGATTCTTTGAAAGCTGAAGAAATTTCTTATTTTGACCTTGGAACCCTTCAGGTAGGTGCAGTAATCGGCACCTACTTAGGTTTTGGGGTAATGTTATTTTCAGTGGTTAAAATTTAGACATGGCTGCTCCGTCTTTAAAACTAAATGACAGCATTTTCAAAGTTAAAGGCATTGGAGATAGCAGAGCTCGAATATTAAAAAAGAATAATATTAATAATGTTGAGCAGATTCTTTACTATTTCCCTCGAAAATACATCGATCGGTCTCGAATTTCAGTAATCGGCGAGCTAAAACCTGGTGAACAGGTAACAATTATCGGGGTCATCAAATCAATTTCTTCAAGAAAAATACCACGGAGAAATTTGACTATTACTGAAGCCATAATCTTTGACAGTACCGGCTATTTAACTGCTATTTGGTTCGGTAGAAAATTCCTTGAACAAAGACTTACTCAGGGACTTAGATTGGCTTTGAGTGGAAAAATATCCATATTTCGAGGAAGGATTCAAATGGAAAATCCGGAATTTGATATTTTAGAAGAAAAAGATGTTTTAGAAGCTCTAAACACAGGAAGAATCATCCCTCTGTATTCTTCTATTTCCAGACTTAACTCAATATTTTTCCGGCGAATCCTAAAGCTTATTTTAAATAGTATTGACGAAATTCCAGAAATTCTTCCTCTGGAAATTGTCACCAAAAATCATCTTTTGCCAAGAGATATTGCTTTTCATGAAATTCATTTTCCATCGGGTATGGGTCAACTTCAGGAAGCCAGAAGAAGATTTTCTTATGAAGAATTATTTCTACTGGAAGCAGGTATAGCTAACTTAAAAAAGAAGTTCCAGCTTGAAAGAAAGGGTAATGCAATTGTTGCTTCAGGTGATCTGATAAAGGACTTCCTGAGAATAACTGGCTTTAAACTGACTCCTTCTCAGAAAAAAGCGGTAGAGGAAATAATTTTTGATATGCGCAGAGAAAAGCCTATGAACCGTCTTCTTGAAGGAGATGTAGGCTCGGGTAAAACTTTAGTTGCCATAATAGCTTCTATCTATGTTGTCGAAGGAGGTTACCAGACAGCTTTTATGGCACCAACAGAAGTTTTGTCTGAACAACAGCTTCAAAAGTTTGAAGAACCATTGAATAAGTTGAATATTAGAACTGGAATTTTTACAAGTAGCATTAAGGCATCTGAGAAAAATAAATTATTACAAAGATTGAAAGCAGGTGAGATAGATATTGCTTTTGGCACTCACGCACTTTTATATGAAAACATAGAGTTCAAGAATCTTGGTTTCATAGTTGTTGATGAACAACATCGTTTCGGAACTATTCAGAGGAAAGCCCTTATTGAGAAAGGTAATGCGCCGCATGTGCTGGTGATGACGGCAACACCGATTCCGAGAACTCTCGCGCTTACCGTTTTTGGTGACCTTGATATCAGTGTTATTAAGGACATGCCCGATGGGAAAATGGTCAACAATAGAACTTTCTCTTACCATCTTCTGGAAGAAGAAAGAGTAAAGGCTTATGAAACACTTCGAGAAGAGATTAAAAAAGGAAGACAGGGATTTGTCGTAGTCCCTTTGGTTGAAGAGTCCGAAGCTTTAGAGATAAAAGCGCTTAAGAATGCGGAAGAAATATTAAGAAAGTTTTCTGGAAATGATATCAAGTATGCTATTTTGCATGGCCGTCAGAAACCTGAAGAAAAAAAAGAAGCGATGAGAAAATTTAGAGAAAACAAAGTGAGTGTACTTATTTCTACGACGGTAATAGAGGTAGGAATTGACATTGCCAATGCCACTGTGATGATTGTCGAAAATGCAGAAAGGTTCGGGTTATCTCAGTTACATCAGCTAAGGGGGAGAGTTGGAAGAGGTAAACACAAAGGATTTTTCTTTGCTATCACCAACTTACCTACGGAAGAATCAAAAGCCAGAATAAAAGCTTTGATAGAATGTAATGACGGATTTGAACTTGCTGAAAGAGATTTAATAATCAGAGGCGAGGGCGAAATTTTAGGATTGCGTCAATCCGGGATGTCCATGTTGAAACTTGCTCGTTATGCAAAAGATCAGAAGATGATAATCAAAGCAAAAGAGGATGCTTTTTCATTTATCTTAGGTGGCAAAGAAGACTTAACAAGCCAGCTTCTTCTTTCTGAAGCCAAAAAGCGTTACAATCTATTCGAAATGGCATTTATATCATAGTAACCCAAAGGAGTAATCAGGATGGAAATTATCTCGGGCGAAAGAAAAGGTCATAAAATAAAATTTCCGGTAACTCCCCGAATTAGGCCAACCTCATCAGTGGTAAGAGAAGCGATATTTAACGTTTTAACAGCAAGAAATATAGTGAAAGGCTCAAGAGTAATCGATTTATATTGTGGAGTGGGAACTTTAGGACTTGAAGCCTTTTCAAGAGGATCTACTTATGTTTGCTTTATCGATCGCGGTGAGTTATCAATCAAATATGTAAAAGAAAACCTTCGAAAACTCCATTATGAAGAAAAGGCAAGAGTGATAAAAAATACTGCTCTTGCAGCAGTTAATAAGCTTGCTGAAGAAGGCGAGAAGTTCGACCTGGCTTTTGCTGATCCTCCTTATAACATTAGTGAAAAAGAACTCTCCCAGGTTTTCGAAGCTCTCAAAAAGGTCTTAAAAAATAACAGCGTAATAGTTCTCGAGCACTCTTCAAAGAATTTTTATAATTTTGATGGTTATCACCTTGAACTAACGAAAAAATATGGAGATACGGCAGTTAGTTTTTACTTGCTGGCCAAATAAATTTCAGACTGTGGCTTTTTCGGAGTGAAAATGTCAGAAAAAAAAGAAAAAGTTGCTATAGTGCCCGGTAGTTTTGATCCCATAACTAATGGTCACATTGATGTTATTGAAAGAACAGCTCAGATATTTGATAAAGTAATCGTAGGGGTTGCGATTAGTCCTGAAAAAACACCTGTATTTACTATTGAGGAAAGAGTAGGCTTCATTGAGGAGGTGTTTAATAAAAGCAAAAAGATTATGGTGAAACCTTATGATAGCTTACTGGTAGAATTTGCAAGAGAAAACGGCGCCCAAATAATAGTAAGAGGATTGAGAGCAGTTTCTGATTTCGAAAGAGAATTTCAAATAGCACAATTCAATAAAAAACTTGATCCCTCTGTAGAAACTCTTTTTTTGATGAGCTCGCCAACATATATGTATCTTTCTTCAAGCGCTGTGAAGGAGATTGCTTTTTATGGAGGATGCGTTAGGGGACTGGTTCCTCATCACGTAGAAAAGGCTTTAAAAAAAATTTTTAAGAAACAATAAGATGCGGGGAGGAAACTTATGGACATTATGACGCTATTGGACAAACTTGAGGAAATAGTAACAAACGCTAAAAAAATTCCCTTGGGAAACAAAGCTTTAATTGATCCTGAGGATATTTTCGAGATCATTGATCAAATTAGAGAGAATTTCCCGAGCGAGATAAAAGAAGCACGCTGGATTGTGAAGGAAAAACAGGAACATCTTGCAGAGGCGGAAAAGGAAGCACAAAGGATTATTAATGAGGCCCGTGAGAAAGCAAAAAAGGCTGCTTCAGAAACTGAGATTGTCAAAGAAGCTCAACGTCAGGTTCAGGAGATGCTTCAAAGTGCAAGAGAAAAAGAACGCGAGATCAAACTTTCTGCAGAAGACTATGCGGATGAAATGCTTGCTAATCTTGAAGCTAATTTGGGGAAAATGTTAGCTGCAGTACAGCGAGGAAGAGAGCGCCTTCAAAGCAAAATGTCTCCTCGAGATTAGTAGACAAAAGTAACGGGATTTTTCAATGTCAATAAATATTAATGTCTCAGACCTACTTTCATTTGAAAAAGAAAAAATTATTCTTAAAGATGAATATGAACTTGAACCTTTATCATATGCCGGGGAAGAAATTTCTTTTTTATCACCTTTAAAAGTAGATATATTTCTTGAAAGAATAAGATCAGGAATCTTATTGAGCGGGAAAATAAGCACTAACGTCGAACTTTCCTGTTCAAGATGTTTAAAAAAATTCCCATTTAGAGTGGAAACAAAAATAAGAGAAATTTTTACTTTTAAGGAAAAGATGGAACTTTTTAAAGACGAAGAAACAGTTAAGGAAATTTTACCTGAAAAAATAGTCGATATTGAACCATCAATAAAAGAAATGTTAATTCTCTCTCTTCCAACAAAGCCGCTCTGTGACCCGGAATGTAAAGGATTGTGTCCCGTATGTGGCGAGAACTTAAATGAGCACCAGTGTGATTGCGAAACAGAGTTCATCGATGAGAGGTTGAAAATCTTGAAAAAGCTTAAGGATTCGATGTAAGATATGTGGCTCGTGTAAGCAAATAAATTTGAGGAGTATGGTGTGGCTGTACCAAAGAGAAAGAAGAGCAAATCAAAAAGAGATATGAGAAGAAAGCAGAACGTTAAATTAATCCTTCCAGATCTTAGCATCTGTCCTCAATGCCAGCAACCGAAACTCCCGCACCGCGCCTGTCCCAACTGCGGAACGTACAAAGGGAAAGCGGTAATTGAAACCGAATAACTCTATATCAGTTATTTTTAATAAGAGAAAAAGCGGCTTGAATAAAATAGCCGCTTTTTTGTTAAACTTATTTTGAATGTGAAATGAACATATCTAACGATAAAGACATCAGTATTGGTTTAGACCTGTTAGGGTCTGATACGCATCCTGAGTCAGAAATAAGTGCTCTTGAGATTGTTCTCAGACTTGATAAAAAAATAAAGATAGCTGTTATATGTCCTGAAAGTTTTTCCCCCTTATTGCCTGAGTCTGAAAGAATTTCTTTTATTAGTGCCAATTCTGGGGTACCAATGGATACTCCTCCCTCTTTAGCTCTAAGAAATTACAAAGGTTCTACCCTTGATGAAGGGACAAAAGCACTTAGCAAAGGTCTTATTTCAGCTTTTGTGACAGCCGGAAACACAGGAGCTGCTCTTGCCTTTGCAGTTATCAACATAAAAAGGATTAAAGGAATTTCGAGACCTGGAATTGCAGTTGTAATCCCGGCAAGAAGTGGCCCCCGGGTCCTTATTGATGCCGGTGCTAATGCTGATGTAAGACCTGAACATCTGGTCGGTTTTGCAAAAATTGGTATCTCCTTCGCTAAATATGTTCTGGGAATTGAACATCCAAGAGTTGCTCTCCTGAACATTGGTGAAGAAGAAGGAAAGGGAGATACTCTAAGAAAAGAGTCTTATAAAAGATTAAAAGTTTTGAAGAATAGCTTTGGAGGAAACATCGAGGCTAAAGATCTGCTCGAGTCGCCTTATGAAGTAATAGTTACAGATGGGTTTACTGGAAATATTTGTTTAAAACTTCTTGAAGGCTCAGTTGACTTTTTTATGAGAACTCTCAAAGAAGCTTTGACAGAAGGCAATCTCCTGAATAAAACAGGGGCTTTTTTAGTCAAAAACTCAATTAAGAACAAATTTAATAATTTGAGATATGAAAAATATGGTGGAGCTTGTCTGCTGGGACTTTTAAGACCCGTAATTATTGCACATGGAAGGTCAAACGCAGAAGCTCTGGCAAACGCTATCCTTTATGCTAAAGAAGTTGCTGAAGCAAATATAGAAAAACATTTAACAAAGAATGTTTCTGAAGAAAACGAGATATTTTCTGAGAACATAGAAAAGGAAACCTTATTTTAGAATGACTTTAAAGGAAATCGAGGGCAGGAAAAAGAAAGAAGGGATAAGATTCGTAATCGGGGTAGACGAATCAGGCAGAGGGTGTCTTGCAGGACCTATTTGTGCCGCTGCTGTGCTTTTTGATATTGATACAATTGAAAGCATTGAAGTCAGGGATTCCAAATGCATGACCGGAAATGCAAGATTGAGGGTTTACAAAAAGATTCTTTCGAAAGCAAATGACTTTTCAATAATAGTAATTCCCAGTCAGCAAATAGACAAAAAGGGAATACAGGCGGCAAATATCGAGGCAATAAAGAAAAGTGTTTTAAGAATACTTGAGCGTAACGTATTACAGGATTATGTTGTATTGGTTGACCATTATTCAATACCTGGTACAAACTGGGAATCTATTACTTATGGAGACTCTCTTTCAATAGCAATTGCTTCAGCATCTATAGTCGCAAAAGTTACTCGTGATATGCTTATGTCTGAAATGGCAGTCTTTATGCCTCAATATTCCTTTCAACTCCATAAGGGATATGGAACTGAACAGCATTTGCTGGAAATAGACAGAGAGGGAACTACCGCGGTGCACCGCATGTCTTTTTCAAGGAATGCTCAGAAAAGGCTTTTTAATATTTCTTCAAATGATTTGCGATGTTTTTAGTACTTTTTATTGTGGTTTTGATTGTAAATTACTATTTTCTATTTATTTCCCATAAGTTAGATTGAAACTATGGAAGATAAAACAAAAAATAAAATTCTATTTTCGGGAAACCCTATCCATGATTGGATAATGCTTATTTTTTCAATGACCACCCGAGCCAGCCTTTTAGCTGCCGGAAGATTTCTTCACAGGATATTCTGGGCAAGCAGATATTCAGGTAAGGAATTAAATATTGTAGAAAATGACTTTTCAGAGCTTCCATTTTTATACAGCTACTTCTTTGAATATTTCAAAGAAAATTCCCTTAAAAGATTTGATTCATCTATTGAAGAAATGGAGGCTTTTCACAGGTTGGATTGCCTATCATCTCGCTATTTATGTGATCGCCTACAGGAAATAGAAAAGAGGTTTAATAGCAAGATTTATATTCTTACCCCTTTTGACAGAATATATCCTGAGGAGTTGCTCATCCTTCCAAACCCACCACCTTTTATATTTGCAACAGGAAAAATCGAGGATTTAGCTAATAATAAAGTAGTTAACCTTGGAGGTATCATCGGGTCGAGAACCCCTAGTCGATATGGTATAAAAATAGCTGAAGAAATAGCTAAATATCTTGTTTCTAAAGGCATAGGCATTGTTTCGGGCTTAGCCAGAGGTGTGGATATTACTGCTCAAAGAGCAGCGATTAGATCGGGAGGATATACCATAGGTGTTCTGGGTTCAGGTTTCTTAAAGATTTATCCTCGTGAACACTATGCAGATTGTATTGAGATTGTCAGGGATGGCCTTTTGGTAACAGAATATCTCCCGGATGACTCTCCAAAGCCAGAAAATTTTCCAGAAAGAAATCGGATAATTTCTGCTCTTTCAAAATTTCTGATTATTGTAGAGGCAAAAGAAAGGAGTGGCGTTTTTTCCACAGTAGAAAGTGCGAATCTATTAGGAATTGATGTATGGGCGGTCCCCGGGCGAATTGATTCTGAGCTTTCATCAGGAACCAATCGTTTAATTGCTGAAGGAGCACTGGCGCTGATAGATTTAGATATGCTTGACATTTACTCAGAAAATTAAATAGCTTTGAAAATAATGTTTACTAAAAGTATTAAAAAGAAATTTGTAACCATTGTTGGGGGTGGAATATCAGGTAGTGAAGCAGCGCTTCAAATTGCTTCAAGAGGTATTGAAGTAATACTCTATGAAATGAGGCCTAATAAGATGACCCCCGCACATCGAACAGGCTTGCTTGCAGAGCTTGTTTGCTCAAATTCATTTCGTTCCACTGAACTTACGCGTGCTCCTGGCGTTTTAAAGGCTGAGCTTGAGCTTTTGGGTTCGAAGTTGCTATCTTTTGCGAGGGATTGCTCAATAGGGGCTGGTATTTCTCTTGCAGTTGATAGAGTTCAGTTTAGCGAAAGGGTCAATAAAGAGATTGAATCACATCCGCTTATTGAGGTGAGAAGAAAGGAAGTTGTTTCCTTGCCTGAAGAAAGACCCCTGGTGATTGCTACCGGGCCTTTAACGTCAAAAGCTTTTTACAATTCTTTAATGGATTTTCTTGGAGGCAGTGATAGGCTTTATTTTTATGATGCTGTTGCTCCACTTATTTTCAAAGATTCAATCGATATGACAAAGGTATTTAAAGCCAGCCGTTATGGAAAAGGAGAGGGTACATACATCAATTGTCCTATGAACAGAGAAGAATTTGAAGTTTTTTATGAAACATTAATAAATGCCGAAAAACATCCGCTTGAGATAGAAAGGGAAGAAAAATATTTTGAAGCTTGCCTACCTTTAGAGGAAATGGCAAGAAGGGGAAAGGAAACGCTGCTTTATGGTCCTTTAAAACCGGTAGGTCTTGTTGATCCTAGAACAGGAAAACTACCTTATGCGGTAGTACAGCTCAGGCAGGATGATGCCTGTGGATCATTGTTTAACATGGTCGGGTTTCAGACCAATTTAAGATATAGGGAACAGGAACGTGTTTTCAAAATCATTCCTGGGCTAAATAGGGCCAGATTTGCTCGATATGGGAAAATGCACTTAAATACTTATATAAATTCTCCTCAATTGCTAAATCCAGATCTTTCATTTAAAAAAGATCCGGGGATCTTTTTTTGCGGACAGATAACAGGTGCTGAAGGCTACATTGAAGCTATGGCAACCGGTTTGTTAGCTGGAATAAATGCCAGCCTGAGAATCAGGGGGAAAGAAACTTTAATTCTTCCGGAGACCACTATCACTGGCTCGTTAATCAGATATATCACTAATACTGAACACACGAACTTCCAGCCGATGCACGGCAGTTTTGGGCTTTTACCTCCTCTTAATAAAAAATATAAAAAGAAAGAACGTTTTCTCCTTTACGCTGAAAGGGCTCTAAGAGACCTGAAAGCTTTTCTGGAAAATATAAAGGATTGTTATAATTGAAGTGTGAATAATCGCCTTGCAAAGGAATTTATTATTTACCTCGAAAAAGTCAAAGGTTACAGTAATAGCACTATTCGTGCCTACCGAAATGATTTATTACACTTCCTATCCTATCTTCAGCGAGGAGGAATTGACCCTCTGAAGGTTACTCATAAGATGCTTAGAAGATATACGGCTTTTCTAACAACTCTGAATCTTTCACGGAAGACAATTGCAAGGAAAATTTCCACACTTAAGTCTTTTTACCGCTGGCTTTACAAGAGGAAACTCATTGACGTGAGCCCTGCAACTTCGTTAAGTGTTCCTAAAATTCCAAAAACAATTCCCAGATTCTGGAATGAGCCGGTTGTTGAAGTGCTGCTTAAATCAATAAAACCTGATGACTTATTGTCTATTCGTGATTTAGCTTTATTCGATCTTATTTACAGTTGTGGACTCCGCATTTCTGAAGTTAAAAACTTGGATCTAAAGGATGTTGATATGAAAGAAAGAATGGTCAGAATCTTTGGTAAAGGCAGCAAGGAAAGATATGTTCCTATACCGGAGAAAACGATTAATAATATAAATCTCTATCTTACAGTCTCACGTCCATCCCTTTTAAAAGATAAGAGAAACCAGAAAGCTTTTTTTGTTAATCGGTATGGTGAGAGGCTCTCTGATGCTGCAATCAGGAAAAGGTTTCACAAATACCTGAAACTTCCTGACATCAGTGCTTCTGGAACGGTACATACACTCAGGCATAGCTTGGCAACTCACCTTCTTGATAGAGGAGTTGATTTAAGAATTGTTCAGGAGGTTCTTGGTCACTCATCGCTGGCAGCTACTCAGGTATATACTCATCTCAATAAAAAAACTATTCTTAAAAAATACCGTGGAGCACATCCAAGATCATGACATCTTTCTCCTTTGAAAATCAAGAAAAAGGTATTCAGGAAATATGGAGAGAATATAAGAAAAGTAAAGACCCTAAACTCAAAGAATCTTTAATTCTTTATTATGCACCGTGTTTTCTTGGCCATAAGGCCGAACTGTCCCAACTATCCCAACAATATGACCTTCAAAGTTAAAAAGCGGATATTTGTTTGTGAGATACCAGTCAGGAAGCCCTTTGCTGTTAAAAACTAACTCCAATATATTGAGCAAGGGCTGCTTCGTTTCAATCACAGTGCGGTCATCTTTTCGAAAATGCTCGGCTAACCTCGGTGGAAATACATCGAAGTCAGTTTTCCCAAACAAATCATCATTGGATGCAACTCCTATTCGCGGCAGAAACCGGTGATTAAAATAAAGCAACCGGTGATTTGTGTCTTTAACAAAAAAAGAAACGCCAGGTATGTTTTCGAATACTTGGCATATCTGGATGAGGTCAATGTTTTGCTCACTAAACCACTTTTGTAATTTGGGGGAATTAGGTTCGCTCATTTTGT
>CALIRS010000212.1 GCA_938042205.1 uncultured bacterium
CGCCTGCCCGTACGGGCAGGCGGGAGGATCTTTCTAACTCAAAATATTCTTTTTCATTTTTTTAAACTCGTATTCCCCTATCTCTCCTCTGGCGAACCTCTCCTCAAGTATTGCCAGAGGTTTGTTTCCTCTGACCTCTTCGGCGGCTTTTTTTATACTGGAAAAGTTTAACTATCAAAAAACTACGGCGATCAGAATAATCAGCCAGAACAAGCCTTTAAGCAGGAAAAATGGAAGCCACCCACTGTAGCCCCATGTTGAGAAATCACCACATCCAAAATCCCACATCCGTGGACGATACATATGCCCTCTGCCCCAGTAAGAAGCAGCTATAGTTAGCATCTAGAACACCTCCTTTCGAAGCTAATCAGGCTCCACAACAAAACAAGCATTCTTTACCTACAAAGCTTATCGCTTAGGTAAAGTGGTAATTAAAATTTCTTTTGCCCTGACATTTCCCTTGTTATCATGTTCCCCCTTGATAACAACCTCAGCTCCGGCTTCATTACCGCCACGTTTGGAGTGAGGCTGATTTTCTGAGATCCAAATCGTGTGGTCATAGTGATACTTTCAGAATCCACTTTTATCCACTTTCCCCGTTACAGTTATCTCTCCCCGCTCCTGTCTTCCAAAACCTTGAGGCGGTACCGCTGGCATCCCTGTCTGCCATCCTCCACTCCTGAGTCCTGATCTCATACTTTGAAATCTTTGCTCCTGATACTCCATTCCAAGCCAGAACGTGCCTCCATTAATTACCATTAGAGCTATGATGATAAAGACAAACATTATTCCTTTATTCTTCATTGAGATATCTCCTTTCAAAAGCTTTTCTATTCATACCTTAATGCCTCAATAGGATTCAGCGCTGAAGCTTTTTTCGCTGGATAGATCCCAAAGAAAAACCAACCGCTCTCCTGCATCAATAATAAATTTTTATGTTTTAATTTAAGCCGCATCAAACAGATAGCCTGATTTAAGCAGGTTAGATGAATGGTGGAGGATACCGGATTCGAACCGGTGACCTCCGCCTTGCAAGGGCGGCGCTCTCCCAGCTGAGCTAATCCCCCACAATTAAAAAATCGGGCTTGAAATTCTAATCATATTTAAGTTATAAGGTCAACAAATCACTTTTAAGTAAAATTATAATCTATCAAATTTCAGGGATGAATTTCTGAGGGGGAATTTTCAATAGCTACGATTTTGCTGTTATACTTTTATTGGTGTTGTTCATGAAAAACCTTTATCAGATGCTCATTCATGGCATACAGTTAGATGCAGTTTCCAACCAACCTGTGATTATCTTGCGCGATACTGACTACACTCTTTTCCTGCCTATCTGGATAGGACAATTTGAAGCTACATCAATCCTTATGGAGACAGAAGGCATAAAACCTGCCAGGCCCCTCACTCACGATCTTTTGAAAAACATGACTGAAATTCTGGGGGGCAAAGTACAGCGAGTCGTGATTAATGACCTTTCCAATGGCACCTTTTTTGCCCGTATTCATGTTGTCCAGAACAATGTTTCACATGAAATAGATTCGAGGCCCTCAGACGCTATTGCTCTTGCTGTCAGGCTAAATATTCCTATTTTCGCCACTAAGCAGGTGATCGAGCAGGCAGCTATTGTCACCAAGGACTGGAAAGAAAATGAAGTTGAAGAGTTTAAAGCATTTCTTGATAAAATAAACCCTGAAGATTTTAAAGAATGATTCTTAGAGGAGCAAGAAGTGATAGATTTTTTTAGCTTCTACATGTGGATGGTATCGGGACTGGTGATCTTAGCCTTTATTGGGTTTATTTTATCAATTATGAGAGAGTCAGAAAGTAAAAAGCAAAGGACGGGCAAAACAAAAAAGGCCTGAAGTTTTTCTATTGCTTATGCATGCTGGTTAAAGCCTTCCCAAGCTCGCTGACCGAAAAGCAAAATCTATCAGGAGATTCTGCTTTCAATTGTTCCACTGTAAAAGGCCCAAATGGAACAGCAATGGTATATAAGCCTGCATCCTTACCAGCACGAATATCAAATGGACTATCCCCCACAAAGACGCCCTCCTCCTTTGAGCAGTTAAGGGTTTCGAGACATTTGATAATTGGTTCAGGAGAAGGCTTGTGAATGCTAACATCATCAGCAGCAACCAACGAATCTACATACTCAATTATTTCGCAGACTTCAAGCCCTCGTAAAGCTAAATACCTGCTTTTTGAAGTCACCACACCGACCTTAACGCCATTTTTCTTTAGCTCACTTAAAAGTCTCTTTATTCCTGGATAACACTTTACCTTTTCGTCATGGTGTAAGTGATTATATTCGCGATATGCTTCCACAAGATCTTTTGCTTTTTCCCTGTCTATTGCCTCCATTTGTTCTTCGAGTGGTTTACCAACATTTGCCAGCAACAACTTATCTGGCAATTCTCTGCCGAGCACCTTTCTCGTAGCATATCTAAAAGATTCCCTGATTAAAGGTATTGAATTAATCAACGTACCGTCAAGATCAAACAAAACGCATTTTGCTTTCATATTATCCTGCCTCTTATTCGTTCTTTTTCATATAATACCTTAGGTTGGTAATGTACTTGACAGCTACTAACCATTGAGGAAAAATGAATCAAGATCAACAGGGTATTAAAAAATGTTAAGAATTTCAACCAAAACTCGCTACGGTTTAAGAGCTCTTATCTCTATTGCCTCCCGGCAACGCGAAAATAAGATATCAGTTCTTTCACAAATTGCCGAAGAACAGGATATTTCTGATAAATATCTGGAACATATTGTATCCCTTTTAAAAGCAAGGAATCTCCTGATAGGCAAGAGGGGTTCTCGGGGTGGATACCGACTCGCGCGACCAGAAGAAGAAATAAATCTACTGGAAGTTCTCGAGGCTCTCGAAGGTCAAGTTGAGCTCGTCGGCTGTATTGCAAGACCTGAAACCTGTGACAGATCTGAGAACTGTGTCACACGAAAGGTATGGAAGCGACTGCAGGAAGTAATTACTGATGAATTTAAGAAAATATCTTTAAAAGCTCTTGTGGACAGCTGCCAGCCAGATGGATATAAGTTTGCTACCAATAAAGATGCTATGGTTGATATTGACAGAGAATTCCTATCACGCTAACATTTCCTCTTTATTGTCTATTAACACGATAGGAAAATAGATGGCTGGCAGTAAAGCAGTTCTCTACATTAAAATACGCACCAATAAAGCCGGTGGTCCTCCTCGAATGTGCCCTGCTATTTAATTCCCCAACCGCTTTTTGAATTCCGTAACAAGGAGGTAAGTTATATGGCACAGGAGAGAACTATTGAGTCCATTAACGAAAAGATAAAGCGTGGTGACGTTGTAGTCGTCACCGCTGAAGAAATGGTGGAAATTGTCAAATCAGAAGGTCCGAAGAACGCCTTCAAAAAGGTGGATGTGGTCACCACCGGAACCTTTGGACCGATGTGCTCCAGCGGAGCTTTTATAAACTTTGGACATGCAAATCCTCCCACCAAACTGGTAAAAGTGTGGTTAAATGATGTGCCTGCTTATGGTGGACTTGCTGCGGTTGATGTTTACATTGGCGCTACTGAACCCTCTGAAACGAAGGGGATTGAATATGGCGGGGCACACGTTATTGAAGACTTGGTGAGTGGGAAAAAGGTTCGTCTTAAAGCGGTCAATCCCCGACCAACTGACTGTTACCCGGGCGAACAAATTGATATCTACTGCTCATTAAAAACTGTTAATGAAGCTTACCTTTATAATCCAAGAAATGTTTATCAAAATTATGCCGCAGCCACCAATTCCTCATCGAGAACGCTTTATACCTATATGGGAACTCTTCTTCCAAGGTATGGAAATGTGAACTTTTCAACTTCAGGACAGCTTTCTCCTCTTCTTAAAGATCCATATTACAGAACAACTGGCATAGGTACTAAAATTTTTTTTGGCGGAGGTATAGGTTATATTGCCTGGCAGGGCACACAGCACAATCCTACAAGAGAGCGTGACGAGAATGGGATACCAAAAGGTCCAGCTGGCACTCTTGCTTTGATTGGTGACCTTAAACAAATGTCCCCAAAATATGTGCGTGGTTCAACCTTCACCGGATATGGTTGTAGCTTGTATATAGGTGTAGGAATTCCGATTCCTATTATTGATGAGCAAGCTGCTTTTGAAGCAGGCCTTTCTGATGAAAAACTAAAAA
>CALIRS010000213.1 GCA_938042205.1 uncultured bacterium
TATTCTTGCTTGAGATGAAACTTCATTCCAATGCTTCACAAAAAAATTATCGGTTAAATTTGCCTAAGATTTAACATTACCAGCGATTCGGTGCAATTATGCTGGCAGCGAACGTTGCAATGGCTGCAAGGATTAAATAAAGTCTGGCTTTCACAGTTATCCCCCCTTTCTATTTGGTTTTTTTAAACAAAAACCGATAGCATGGCAGCAGCAAAAGAAGCTGCCTTTTGAATTGTCAAATAATTGTCAGTAATCCGATGCTGCCGAAGGAACGTGAGAAAGGAACCAATTGATAAATTTTCTCGATATAACTTTTGCCTTGGTACCCCTTAATTTTCATATCTGGCTGCTTCACTTTCATCGTTGGCGCCGCCCCTTAGGCACCGGCTATCACTTAATTTTAAATGACCTGCAACTGCAAGCCTCTATGGCTTATTTTTTAGTAATTACAAGTTGCTAAGTCAAGAAGTAAGAAGATAAAAAAATTTATGATATTCCGCGGATGTATCTATATTTGCACTTCAGGACTCTATTGCAAAAAAAATCTAAAAAATTTCATAAAAGTACTTGCATGGTGGAGAAAAGTGGGGCAAAATGTCGTGAAGGTGTTGTGACGGGGTATGAATAGCCCAAAGTTATATGCTAAACATATTCATAGGTTAGATCAAAAAGGGAGGGTCTTCATTCCTGCAAAGCAAAGGCATCTCTTCGGGGAGGGAGCATTGCTTACCGTCTGGGAAGGCCCTTCTATCCTCCTGATACCCGTTAATTTCTGGGATGAATGGGAGGAAGAGTATTTTTCAGGCTTCAGTGTTGGGAACACCGAGTATCAGCGGTTAAAGAGGTTGCTTCATGGAAACATGAGTCTTCAGGAACTTGACAAAGCAGGTCGAATTATTGTGCCAGGGTATTTACTCGAATATGCGCAGATAAAAAAGGAAGTCTATTTTGTGGGACATGGGAGATACTACGAGCTCTGGGCGCCTGAAATCTGGGAGGAAAAGTTCTCACTCGATAAAGTACAGGAGTTCTTTGAGAATCTACAGATTTCGTTCGGAGGTAAAGGAAAGGAATCCGGCTCCTGAGTCTCGAAATGAGCCTCTCTTTCGTAGAGGTGATGAAAATTGACAACTGAATACTTCTTTCACAAACCGGTTTTGCTGGCCGAAGTAATAGAGCAACTACGTCCTAAAAGTGGCAGCATCATCGTTGACTGCACCTTAGGCGGAGCAGGACACGCAGAAGCTATTGCTAAGGCTATTGCACCAGGGGGAATGTTGGTGGGGCTCGACGTAGATGACGAAGCTATCGACGTTGCAAAAGACGTATTAGCCCCATTCGGCCAGCAAATTAAAATCCAGATTAAGAAAGCATCATTTGCAGACATCGATGATGTACTGATTGATGCTGGCACCGGTCTGGTTGATGGATTCCTGTTTGATTTTGGGATTTCGTCGAGAATGGTAGACGATGCCAGCAGAGGATTCAGCTATAAAGTGGATGCCCCCCTGGATATGCGGATGGATAGACAACAGAAGTTGACTGCAGAAATGGTAGTTAATGAATATGATGAAAGAAGCCTTGAACAGGTGATTAGAAGGTATGGAGAAGAGAAATTTGCCAGAAGGATAGCTACTGCCATTTGTGAGGCAAGAAAACGTGAGAGAATTAAAACTACCACCCGGCTCGCGGAAATTATCAAGGAAGCTATACCAGCACCGGCAAGAAGAACCGGCCTACATCCAGCTAAAAGGACTTTTCAAGCAATTCGCATTGAGGTAAACAAAGAACTTGAAAATATTCGAGAAGGACTTAATTCAAGTATTAACTGGTTAAAGCCAGGGGGGCGACTGGTCACCATTACTTATCATTCACTCGAAGACAGAATAGTTAAGAAATTGATGAAAGATTGGGAAAGAAAGTGTGTCTGCCCTGAGGACATACCGGTATGTGTTTGTGAAGGGGTGCAGCTGGCAAAAATTATTACCAGGAAACCTATTACTCCTTCTAAAAAAGAAATAGAGGCAAATCCGAGAGCACGCAGCGCAAAAATGAGAGTGGCTGAGAAAGTTTAAAAGTTTTAGAAAAAAGAAGAAGTGCAGGTGGTAAGTCATGCAGCATGTTTTTGCAGAAGAGATTGCACCAAATAATGAATTAAGGAAGCGACCTGTCGTCGGCCATCGGAACAGGGCTCAATTAATGTCCAGAGCCCTGTTCCGCAATACTATCCTTATAACGATAGTGTTTGCTACTTTTTCTGGATTAATTGCTTATACGCGGGCGCAGGCGGCAGCTTATGAATATAAAAAAGAAGCCATTAAAGAGCAAATAGAACTTCAAAAAGTCATCGCTCAGGAATATGAAGTTCGAATAGCGATCCTAACAGACCCTGAAAGGATTAAATCTATTGCTATTAATAAATTAGGAATGGTTGAACCAGGGGATTTGACTTACATTTCACTTTCAAAGAAGGAGGAAGGAGAAGAAAAAGTCTTAGCTCAATTGAGGGCAGTCTTAAGTGAGCCTAAAAATACCAGTAAAAGGTAGGGGCATAATTGTTGAAGAAGAAGAGAGTTAGCTCGATAGAAAAGCGAGCCCTTACAGTTACTTTTTTGGTACTGCTGGTTCTATTAGCGCTGTGCACTAAAACATTTAGTATTCAAGTTGTAAATGCGGAAAAGATTATTAAGAAAGCTAAACACCTTTCCTATCGGAAAGTTAAAGTTCCATCAAGAAGAGGAGAAATTTTTGATAGAAATGGAAGCCGTCTGGCAATTACCGTAGAAGCCAGGAAGGTTATTGCTGACCCGCTCCAGATTGAAAACAAAGAAAGGGCTTCCAGGGAGCTTTCTGAAATCCTCGGAATTGATGAGAAGGAGATTTATAAAAAGCTCAACACCAACCGTCGCTATGTCTGTATTGCAAGAGAGGTACCTCTTGAGAAAGCCATCAAGGTTACTCGAAAGAGTTTAGGGCTCGTTTATTTAGAGCGTGATTACATGCGGATTTACCCTTATGGAGCCCTTGCCTGTCATGTCATCGGCTTTGTTAGTAAGAATGAAGACGAGAAGACCGGGCAAAGCGTAGGTGGTGAGGGGCTTGAATATACTTATAATAAGCTACTCACAGGCAAACCAGGGTATTTGATTGCCCAGGTGGATGCAAAAAAGAATATTATTCCGGGGACAGTTAAGGAAAAAATTCCAGCTGCTGATGTGTTAAACATCGTAATTACTATTGATAAAGAAATTCAGTATTTTGTGGAGAAGAGACTCGAGGAATGTGTTAAAAAACAGGGGGCAAAAGGGGGTTCAGTGGTGGTGATGAACCCTAAAAGTGGTGAAATACTGGCTATGGCTTCATATCCTTCCTATGATTTGAATAATTTCAGTAAAGTTAAAGATATGAGTGTTATGGTAAATAAGGCGATTCGTTTCCAATATGAGCCAGGCTCAACTATTAAGGCTCTGACAGTAGCTGCGGTGATAGAAGATGGAATTTTAGCGCCTGACTCAAAGATCTACCTTCCGGAAAAACTTGAGATCGGGTCTTATAAGATTGGTGAAGCTCACCACAGGCAAGCAGGTAGTTATTCGGTAGAAGAAATATTAACTCATTCCTATAATGTGGGAGCGGTTAGGCTAGCACAGAAATTGGGTCCAGAGAAACTCTACCACTATTTGGTTTCTTTTGGATTGTCTCAGAAAACCGGGATTGATTTGAATGGAGAACAGACAGGTTACGTTCCGCCTACCGAAACCTGGTCTAAGACAACAATCGCAAATTTGCCTTTTGGACAGGGTCTTTCAGCAACTCCCCTTCAGGTTCTTAGAGCCATATCGGTTTTTGCTAACGATGGTATAATGGTTCAGCCCTTTTTGCTTAAGTATAGTTATAATGATGAAAATGGTACAAAATGCTTTTTTACTCCCCAGCCAGGAGTGAAAGTAATTTCCAGGCAGACGGCGGAAGTGATGACAAAACTTCTTGAAAAAGTGGTTACTGAGGGGACTGGAAAACTGGCAAAAATACCTGGTTATTCTACAGCCGGGAAAACAGGTACAGCACAGATTCCAGATCCAGAAGGTAAGGGGTATTTAAAGGGGCACTACATCGCCTCATTTGTTGGATTTGCCCCGACATCAAATCCGGAAGTTGCAATCATCGTTGTTATTGAAGAGCCAAAAAAGGAACGGTATGGTGGACAGGTTGCAGCGCCGGTATTCAAAGATATCGGTGAGTTTGCTCTGAAGCACTTAAGAGTTCTTCCTGATGAAAATGGTTTTTCATATAGGAGAGAGAATAAAAGCGAACTTGCGGACTGAAAAATGGTTTTAAGGAGAAGAATATATGCCAAAGAGTTATTAGAATATGTCAAGCCGGTGAAGATGATTGGAAATCTGAACACAGAGTTTTACGGGATTTGCTATGATAGCCGCCGGATTAAAAAAGGAGACATTTTTTTCTGCTTCAGGGGAATTAAAGCAGATGGGCATGATTTTGCTGAAGAAGCGGTAATACAGGGAGCAGCAGGTCTGGTTACTGAAAGAGAACTTGAAATAGATTCAAACTTTCAGCTGGTTGTAGAAAATGCAAGGCAGGCAATGGCTCTTACAGCCAATTATTTTTTTGGTTTTCCTTCAAAAAAACTCAAGGTTATTGGTGTCACGGGAACAAATGGCAAGACAACTACTGTTTTTATGATTGAAAACATATTAAGGAATGCAAGTAGAAAAACAGCCTTGATAGGTACTGTAGAATATCGAATCCTTGAAAATTCTATTCCAGTCACTCACACCACTCCTGAGTCTCTTGAATTGCAGGAACTTTTTTATTTTATGGTTGAGTCCGATGTGGAATATGTTGTAATGGAGGTCTCCTCGCACGCTATCGACCAAAGAAGAATCGTAGGAACTGAATTCGATATCCTGGTTTTTACCAATTTTTCTCAGGATCACCTTGATTATCATGGAACTCTTGAAAATTACAGGAGAGCCAAAACAAGTTTATTCTTCGAGAATCTAAAAATTCCTTGGGTGATTAATATTGATGATGAAGCAGGAAAAGAGATTACAAGCGCAGCTAAAAAAATGAGACATAATAATATTGTTACATATAGCCTTGAAAGAAAGGCTACTGTTACCGGGAAAATTCTTAATATGAGTATTAAAGGAACTGAGCTCTTGATAAAAAGACCCGATGGTGTGATAAATGTTAATCTTCCTCTCATTGGACAATTCAATGCATATAACGCTTTAGCGTCTGCATCAGTGGCTTTTCTGGCTGGAATGAGCGCAGAAGAAACCGCCTACGGACTATCTACGGTCAAACAGGTACCGGGAAGGTTTGAGGTGGTAGATGCTGGTCAAAAGTTCTTAACAGTTGTGGACTATGCACATACGCCTGACAGTCTAAAGAAAGTAATCGAATCTTCAAAAAAGCTTCTAAATAAAAGTGGGAAATTGATTACTGTTTTTGGATGTGGTGGTGATCGGGACAGAGAAAAAAGACCAAAAATGGGTTTTATTGCAGCTAAAAATTCTGATGTAGTCATTTTAACCAGCGACAATCCTCGAAGTGAAGAACCGGAAAAAATAATTCAAGAAATAGAATCCGGGATACCAGCTTCTGACATTCATAAAGTTAAAGTAGAAGTTGATAGAAGAACTGCTATAAGGAAGGCTATAGAACTTGCATCTTCAGGTGATATTGTTTTGGTAGCTGGAAAAGGTCATGAAACCTATCAAATATTTAGAGACAAAGTTGTTCATTTTGATGATAGAGAAGAAATAAAAAATTATCTTAAGAGCAGAAAGACGGTTATTTAAGGAAATGAAGACGGACAGGATTTTGAAGCAAAAAACTGGCTTCTGGCCTAAAAAAGCAAGTGAAATTGCTAATTATTTAGGTCTCGAAATCTACTCTAAATGTGAAGTTGAAGTAGATGGTGTTGCTATTGACAGCCGTGATGTTAGTTTTGGAAATCTTTTTGTATGTATAAAAGGGGAAAAGTTTGATGGTCACGATTTTATTGAAGAAGCTTATTTAAGGGGTGCGTCTGCTTTTTTAATCGAAAAAGAAAAGCTAAAGAAGATAGAGGCAAAAATCAGCAGGGAGATAATAAACAAAATAGCTTTGTTATTTTCTAAAGAACTAAAGCCTCAAAAAGTTCTTGAAAGTTTTGCCAGAAAAAGATTTATA
>CALIRS010000214.1 GCA_938042205.1 uncultured bacterium
CAGGTTTAGTAAGTAGAAAAATGGAACTACAAGGCAAGCGTGTCTTTTCCTGCTAATGGAAAACTGGAAATCAGGGAAGAAATAAGCATGAACAAAAATCGAACATCAATAAATGTAAAAAATGATTCCCTTTCAGTTAAATACTAGCAACCATCGAGACCAACCTCTTCTGCCTATCTCCTACAGATGTCTTTTTAGAGTTAATTCTAATGTTTTGAACCTCGAAAAGGAACTAACCAGCTTATGCAAACACCAAGTAACAGGCATTAAAATGCTCTGCGTCACAAACACATAGCAACTTAATCCGCTTTAAGCATATATCTTAGTTAACGTAGCCTTGATGCTATATGTCAGCAAGCATAAGATTCGTTATTTAATTTTGAAATGAAAAAAATCTAAAACCTACTCCTCACCCTCTTATAAAGAAAAAAACTGTTATTGTTCAGCAATACGAGTTACTCTTATTTTTTTAACTACTTCATTTACCTGTATTTGACCCTGTATCTCTTCTCTGACATATTCGGGTATCGATTCATTTTTTAATATTGCCTGAAGAGCACGGATATTAATGTTTACCACACTTTCGAACAATGAATGTTTTTTAAGTGTCTCAATCAACTGTGATTCGTTAGTTGAGTATCTGGTGCCCTCAACAAGCTCTACTATAAAATCTTCAAACTTAACCTTTTTCTCTCCATTTCTTTCCATTTCTGCAATCAATTCTCTCTCGATATTTTCTCTTTCTATTTTGAGTCTCTCGAAATCTTCCTCGATAGAAATAAGCTTTTCAAGGTATTGTCTAAACCTTTCTTCAAAGGTATCAGGAAGCTCAAGTGCAAGAGATTGAACCTGAGTTGTTCTATTAGCTGCGGGGCAAAATTCTAAATAATCGCAATAATTGCAAAGCTTACTTACATTAGCATTGAAACTATTTTCGTCTATGGCTCTGGAAATATGTTGGTAGGTTTCGAGGATGTTATTAACAGCTTCTTGAATTTCGACTTCGGTTAACTCTGCAGAGACTATTTCATCTTGAGTGAGAAAGTAAAGGCTAACTTTTTCGGGATCTTCTTTGTATTTATAGCGGCAAGCAAAATAATAAATAGCGAGCTGAAGATCTTTTTTAACCTGGTCATAGCTTTGAAGTTTTCCGCTTGTTTTATAATCGATGACATGAAGTCGTCCATTGTTTGTTCTGTCTACACGATCAATCTTTCCTACCAGTGTGAAATCAGGAAATGGTATCTCGAACCATTCTTCAAACTCCAGCGGAAGTTTCTTCGATAAGTCGGTGTTTTTATAGAAGTTTCTAAGTGCTATTAGGGCATTCTTTTTCCATTGAAGTTCCTCTTCTAAGCTTGTATAGCCTTCTGACACCCAGTTTTTATCCAGTAAAGACTCAAGAAGACTGAAATTCGGGAACTGACCGTCATATTCGTTGTAAAATCGCGAGAGCACCCTGTGAATTGTGGTTCCAAAAGAAAGGTGAGGGGAAGGTTTTGAAGGCCTTTTTTCTATATAACGAAAGCGATAACTGAGGGGGCATTTCTGAAATAAACTTATTTGTGAATAGCTTATCCTATTATGTGCTGGCTGCTGGTTCAATACTTTTCAACTCCCGCGTACATTTTAGCAATTCCTTTTGACATTAAAATAAAAAATACTGTTTCATAGATTGATCTTGTCCTTATCCAAGTATCTTTAATAGGGCTCTCCACAGTGAATAGTAAAGATACGCACAGGAAACCAATAAACATATTCTGGTTAATTTTACAAAAGTAAGGTCTTTCATAGCTTAATTGTATCCGGCAGGTGTGACAATAATAGAACAATTGTATGATTCGCTGTTTTTAGTAAATTCAATGCTTTAAAAGAAGTATTTGACTTGTAAAAGCCTTGCCTGTAATCAGCAATTACTGTTTTAAAAGCCTGATAATACAGGTCAATGTGTTACTACATTGATATGCTACAGGATGGTCGGGGCGACCCGATTTGAACGGGCGACCTCCAGCCCCCCATGCTGGTGCGCTAGCCTCCTGCGCTACGCCCCGAAATGTGTTTTAATAGGTTGCCCTTTAGTATAAACCAATTTTGGCAGTCTAATAAACAGGGATCAGCGATTAAGTATGAAAATTAAAGTTGCCTTCTCAAGTTAACTGCTTAAATATTTAAGGCGATTGACAGTATCATTTTTCAAATATCTTTTTTAGAAACATAATTACTCATCACATAAGTTTCTATAATTTAAAAAAAATATTTTTTTAAATTCATAAAAGCTCCTTTTAACATGCCTTCGAAAGATATTTTACAATAATTGGCATAACTAATATTATAAATGTATAAATTTAGGATATATTGTATGAAATATAAAGTTTTCTACAGATATATTTATCTGGGGGGACCTTTTGTAAGATGAGCAGGAAAAAATTTTTGAAATTTTTTTTAAAATTTCTCTATTCATTAACAACTATTGCGAAAAGCACTTTTGCAATTTGGAAGTATTCATATCGATAAAATAGTACAAATTTATCATTTGAATTAAATAGAAGTTTTTAGTATATATACGACTAATCTTTAAACGACGGATTTTGTGAATTTAGAGAAGAAAGGTAAGGGGCATGAGAGAAAAAGTAGTTAAAGTTATAAGCGATACGCCTTTCTTTGCATCTGGTGTGTGTCATTCACTCAAAAAGACATATTCGTTCATTTCACTTGTAAATTACAATCTTCACAGTCCAGGATTAAACCAAATTCTGGAAGAAACCAAAGACGAGAATTCGATTATTGTCTACCACTGCAGTCAAAAAGAAGGGCTTTCAGGTTTGAGATTAATACTTAAAGAATGTGCTGGGGTGCCAATAGTAGCTTTTTGTTGCATTTTTACTTCAGACATTATTAAGCTGGCACTAAAAAGGAGGTCAGTAGCAGTTCTAAGGGAGACTGCTAACGAAGATGAATTCAAAATTGCTTTTAAAAAAGCGGTGGGCGGTAAAACCTATTTAAGTAAAGCAATAGGCACTGAGATACTGGAAAGCCTTAAAAAGAAAGAAACTTTTGGCTTGACTTCAAGAGAGATTGAGATCATAAATATGATGGCAAGTGGGTTGAAAACGTCCGCTGTCGCTGCAGCACTGGGAATTTCCAGGAATACTGTCAGAAATCATATGGCAAATCTATATGCGAAACTATGTGTTGAAGATCGTACTTCCGCAGTTCTTCGTGCCATGGAACTCGGCATTGTAAAACACCCTCAAAAAAATCCTTCTGAACCAGATTAAACAGGCATAAATTTCATAAAATTACAAATCCATTTCTACGCGCTCTATATTACCTATTTAGTTTTTCTTGTAGAAAGTATGATATCTGTCTAATTATTGGTACAAAGAAATTATTTCATTGGCATAAAAAGATATCTATTTTTATAGATGTGGATTGAGGGCCCTTGATGCGAAAAATATCTAAAAGGAGGGGTTGGAGTTGATTAATGCGATCGATTTCTTTAAGACACGATTCAGAAATAGGAAAAAAGTCCTTATCCTGTCAATTATCATGGTACTGGTTTGTTTAGGTATCGCTGGCACATACTTTTTTGACTCAGATGTTTCCAGAGGAAATAAGATAAAAATGTCAGTTTTCGATCTTAAGGTGAATGGAGTGGATGATCAGGGAGCAATTATAAGAGTTCCATTTGCCGTTGCCGGGAACTCGTTCACTACCACTGTTCCTGTAACGCTCAATGCTTCAGGAAGAGGGAAGCTCTACCTGAAATTTTTGAATATACAAAATGACCAGGGAGAGCAAACTGAACCTGAAATCGAAGCAGAAAATACAGCAGGTAAGGAAATATATGACCTTAATGAACAGATTTATGTCTCGATAAATGGTGGAAGTCGATCGACCCTGAAAGAAGGTCTTTCCAAAGCAGTTGGAGAAATTAAATCTGGTGAAACTACTATTGTGGTTATTACTTTTGATGTAAAGACTTCCGCTGCCAGCAATGTTTACCAGGGGGATGTTTGCAGTTTTGATGTTGCGTTCTGTTGCGATCAAATAGATCCTTGATTATAATTGGCAAAAATCCTGTCAAAAATAGAAAGAAAGTATTGACCGGGATTTGGAGGGGCGTCCCGGTCAGTTTTTAATATTTACTTCAAAGGCGTTTATAGGCTTGTTTAACCATCTCAATCTCAATTATCATTATAAAAAGAAATGTTTATTCAGCTGCTATGATTAAAACAACATAAGAAGGTGATTGTCTAAATGGAAAAAGGTACTTATAGGGTTAAATGTGGTCTTGCCGAAATGCTTAAAGGTGGAGTAATTATGGACGTTACTTCTCCTGAGCAGGCAAAAATCGCTGAGGATGCAGGTGCAGTAGCTGTAATGGCGCTCGAGCGAGTACCTGCTGACATTCGCGCTGCTGGCGGAGTTGCTAGAATGGCAGACCCTGAAATCATAATAAAAATAATGAATACGGTCACGATACCAGTTATGGCAAAGGTAAGAATTGGACATTTTGTCGAAGCACAGATTCTTGAAGCCCTTGGTGTTGACTTCATCGATGAAAGCGAAGTTTTAACACCAGCTGATGAAGAACATCATATAAACAAGTGGGATTTTAAGGTTCCTTTTGTATGTGGATGTCGCGATCTTGGCGAAGCTCTACGGCGAATTGGTGAAGGAGCCGCCATGATTAGAACAAAAGGCGAAGCTGGTACTGGGAATGTAGTAGAAGCGGTCAGGCATATGAGAGCGGTCACAAGTGAAATAAGAAGAATACAGAATATGCCTGATGACGAGCTGATGACAGAAGCTAAAAAGCTTCAAGCTCCTTATGAGCTTGTTAAGAAAGTTAAAGAAGTCGGTCGACTTCCGGTGGTCAACTTTGCTGCTGGAGGTATTGCAACTCCGGCGGACGCAGCAATGATGATGCAACTTGGAGCCGACGGAGTATTTGTTGGTTCAGGAATATTTAAATCGGAAGACCCTGCAGCAAGAGCCAGAGCAATTGTGGAAGCGGTAGCTCATTATGATGAACCAGAAGTGCTGGCTCAAATATCCAGAGGAATCGGCGAGCCCATGAAAGGGATAGAGGTTAGCAAGCTTAGCGAAGAAGAGCTTTTGCAAACAAGAGGATGGTAAATGAGTGTAAAAGTTGGTGTACTTGCTTTTCAGGGGGATGTGTCTGAACATATTGAGGCGTTTAGAAAAGCGGGCGCAGATCCTTTTCCTTTAAAAAAAGCTGAAGACCTCGACAGAATAGATGCTCTATCGTTACCAGGAGGGGAAAGTACCACCATTTCCAGGTTCCTTAAAGAAGGGAAATTTTATGAAATTATTCCGCAGAAGTATTCCGAGGGGATGGCAATATTTGCGACCTGCGCGGGCATGATCTTGCTCTCTAAAGAAGTGATTGAAAATAGCGTGGAAAGTATGGGTTTGATAAACATTAAAGTAAAACGGAATGCTTATGGGCGACAAAGAGATAGTTTTGAGGAAAGTATATTTCTTGAATTTGACAATAAACCGTTTACAGCCATATTTATAAGAGCTCCCAGGATTGTTGAGGTAGGTAACGGAGTGAGTGTTATTTCAAAGTTCAATGAAGAGCCAGTATTAGTTCAATCAGGGAAAATTCTGGCAGCGAGCTTTCATCCTGAATTGACAGACGACTTACGTATTCATAGATATTTCCTAAAAATGGTTGAAAAGAGGTAAAATGTCAGGTCATTCAAAGTGGGCACAGATAAAACATAAAAAAGCAAAAGAGGATGCAAGGAGGGGAAAGATATTTTCTAAATTGACTCGAGCGATTATGGTTGCCGCCAAACAGGGAGGCGGAAATCCGGAAACAAACCAGGCGCTGGCTAATGCTGTCGAAAAAGCCAGAGAATACAATTTGCCTCAGGAAAACATTGATCGAGCGATCAAGCGGGCTACTGGTGAACTGGAGGGTGTTAGCTATGAAGAAATAACTTATGAGGGTTATGGACCTGGTGGTGTCGCCGTTATGGTAGACGTGATGACAGATAATAGAAACAGGACCGCTGCCGAGATGAGGCATCTTTTCTCGAAACATGGTGGCAACCTCGGAGAATCTGGCTGTGTAACCTGGATGTTTGAGAAGAAGGGCGTTATTTTTATTCCGAGGGACAAGGTAGATGAAGATGTTTTACTTCAGGTAGTTCTAGACGCAGGAGCTGAAGATTTACAATCTTCAGGTGAGAGTTATCAGGTTCTATGCAGTCCGGAGAAATTTAAAGAGGTTAAAGAGGCCATTTTAAATTCAAATATTGTTATTGAAGACGCCAGAATCACGATGCACCCCAGGAATGTGGTTAGAATTGTTGAAAGGGATGCAGCCAGGAGAGTATTAAGATTCATGGATGAGCTTGAGGAACATGACGATGTTTCCGAAGTCTATGCAAATTTCGATATCCCTGATGAAGTCATAGAAGAAGTCGAAGCATAACAGAGAAAATTATGTATTAGACAGACACTATAATTGAAGATTAAAGCGGAAGGAGCTATAGCTAGTGATTATTGCAGGTGTAGATCCAGGAACTGCATTAACAGGTTATGCTTTTATCCTCAAGTCAGATTTTGATGAAATTAAGGCTATTAAATATGGCTGTATCCGAACGGATAACGGCGTATCTATGCCAGAAAGACTTCAAATTATTTACCGTGAATTTACAAAGCTTATTGAATATCATCACCCAGATGAGATTGCGATCGAAAGAGTTTTTTTTAATACGAATGCTAAGACAGCAATTATGATCGGACAGGCATGTGGTGTAGTAATGCTAGCAGCTGCTGAATGTGGTGTCAAAGTAAAGATGTACACTCCTCTTGAAGTGAAGATGGCTCTTGTGGGATACGGTCGAGCCCACAAACGGCAGGTTCAAAGGATGGTGAAACAGATTTTGACACTCGAAGATATACCAAAGCCCGATGATGTCGCAGATGCTCTGGCAGTAGCTATCTGTCACGCCCATTCAAATAATCTTACCTCAAGGATTGAAGAGAAATGATTTCTTTTCTTTGCGGGAAGTTATTTGAAAAAAAAGGAGAAAGAATTACCTTACTTTGTGGGAACATTGGTTTCGAAGTCAGAGTGCCTTTTAGGATGATAAGAAAAATAGATATTGAAGAAGAAGTCTGTGTTCATATCTCGATGGTGGTAAAACAAGATTCACTGCATCTTTATGGCTTTGAGACACGAGAAGAAAGAGAACTTTTTGAAAAGTTGCAGCATGTAAATAACGTAGGTCCTAAACTCGCTTTTAATATGATTTCGAGCTTAGGTGTTGATGAAATTGCAAAAGCATTGAAAAAGAGTAATGCTGCCGTTCTAGCATCAGTTCCAGGAATCGGGAAGAAGACAGCAACCCGGATTCTGGTTGAGCTTAAAAGCGAGTTCGGTGAAGAAGGACTCGAAAAGATTCCTGAAAAAACAGGAGAAATCGAGCAGGCAGTAGAGGCTCTCGTAAAATTAGGCTATTCGAGAAACGAGGCGCTAACTGCTTTAAAAGAAATTAATATGGACGACAATTACTCCTTGGAAGATATTGTAAGGCAGGCTTTTAAGAAGTTTTCATAAAGAAAGGGGAATTTGCTTGGATAAACCGCACAACTTGTTGTCACCAGAAAAAACAGACGAAGACATAAGCATTGATCAGGCTCTTCGTCCTAAAAGACTTGATGAATTTGTAGGGCAAAAATCAGTTAGAGAACCAATGGCGATTTTTATTGAGGCAGCAAGACAACGTGGTGATATTCTTGATCACATCCTTTTATGTGGTCCTCCAGGACTCGGGAAAACTACTCTGGCACTGATAATTGCAAACGAATTAGGAGTTTCATGCCGGGTAACTTCAGGACCTGCACTTGAGAGACCTGGTGATATCGCTGCTATCCTTTCAAGTTTGTCTCCTGGGGACGTTCTATTTATCGATGAGATTCACCGGCTTTCGAAATCTGTTGAAGAGATACTCTACCTGGCAATGGAAGATTTCAAAATTGATTTAGTGATTGGAAAAGGCCCTTCAGCCCGAACTTTAAGGCTTGATCTACCCTCATTCTGCCTTGTAGGGGCTACCACAAGGACAGGTCTTCTGGCGTCACCACTCCGGGATAGATTTGGTTATACTGCCAGATTGAATTTCTACGACGAAAACGAGCTGGGATTGATTGTGAAAAGATCGGCACAGCTTCTGAATATTGATATCGGAAACGAAGCGACAAAAGAAATAGCTCTCAGATCTCGAGGAACACCGCGGGTAGCAAACAGGCTTCTAAGACGAGTCCGGGATTATGCTCAGGTTAAACATCAGGGAAAGATTGATCGAGATATCTGTTGCAAGGCTCTCGATTTCTTAAATGTTGACCATGCAGGCCTTGATGAGACTGATCGAAAAATTCTTAAAATATTGACTTTTAATTATCGTGGAAGACCAGTCGGCTTAAATAGTATTGCAAGTGCTATTGGGGAAGACCCACAAACCATTGAAGATGTTTATGAACCTTTTCTATTACAAGCAGGTTTTATTGCCAGGACACCCCGGGGGCGAGTTGCAACAGATAAAGCTTTTATACATTTGAAAGCAGAAGGGATGCATGGGAAAGAAAATCTTTTTTAAACTTTGGTTTTATTAGACGTTTATATTTTCCCATTTAGTAACGCAGAGGAATTAAAAACAAGGGGGATGAACGCCAGCAGGGATGCACGTTTAAAGAATTTAGTTCATTTTGCCTGAAAGCAATTCCAGAAAGGACTTTTCTTAACGACTGGCTGTTTGAGTTATTTATTTTTTCATAGAGATTTCCCGCAATCTCCGCAGGATTGAAGTCTGAGGGATCGGCAGGGTTTTTAATAAGGCAAAATTCGTTTCTAAAAATATTGGCATTTTCTTTTTTCTCGGAAATTATCCGGTTTCTTTCAGCGGTTAGTCGTTTCCAAGCGGCTGATAGTGATTGAGGATCAATAGTAATTGCTATCTCAGGAAAAGAGAATGGGCAGAAGGTCGCATGCCTGTCAGAAGTGACTGTCATCATAAATCTGCCAGCTGGGCAGGGAAATTTGAAATTGTTTGAAAATACTTCTCTTTTCTCTGGC
>CALIRS010000215.1 GCA_938042205.1 uncultured bacterium
AAAAAAGAATGTCTGTTTCCCAACACCTGTCAGTGGAATAAAAGCTGTATGCAGAAGGGTTTAGAGCTTAGTTGGGGTCAGAAAAAAGTTAAAAAGAAGGAAAAACTCACTGGTAAGAAGATTTCCGAATAGAAATCGGTTCATCGAGGATTTCCTTTAGCAAAAATGCATGTTTGAGGGATCTTTTAGAACGAAGAAAGTGTTTCATTTTGAAATCAAATTCAGTTTCATCTTTAGCATCAGAAGATTCTTCAATGTATAAATCTCGAATTTCTTTTTGCTTTGAGGTTTCTATCCTAGGAATTTTTTTCTCTTCAACGGGTTCTGGCTTTATAACCAAAGGTGGAGGACTCAATTCGCCTTGATCTGATGGGGGTTGCTTGATGGTTTTCCATGCTTCCCTCAATGCATCTTCAATAGTTAAATCTTCACTGGGTGGAGAACCTTTACCCTCAACCTCCCTCTTAGGCTCATTTTCCTTAGCCTTCTTTTTTGCTATGTTTCCAATAAAGGAGGCGATAACAAGCCCGATAATAAATAGTGTGTCTATATCTGGCATTAGGCCGAATTCCTATTTATTTGAATGCCAAAGTAGGATCAATCGACATCCTTGGAGATACTTTCACGCATCTCGGTATCTGCCTCTACATTTCGCAATCTGTAGTAATCCATTACCCCTAAATTACCACTTCGAAAGGCTTCTGCCATAGCCAACGGAATTTGAGACTCAGCTTCCACAAGCTTGGCCTGCATTTCCTGTACCTTGGCTTTGTTTTCCTGCTCAAGAGCAACTGCTGCGGCTCTCCGAATCTCTGCCTGTGCTTGTGCGACTTCTTTGTCAGCAGCAGCTTGTGTGGAGCGTAGTGCAGCACCTCTGTTCTCACCCAAGTCTACATCAGCAATATCAATCGAAAGAATTTCAAATGCCGTGCCTTGATCCAATCCTCTGTCTAGTACTTTTTCAGTAATTGAATTCGGGTTTTCTAAAACACTTTTATAATTCTCAGAAGATCCGATGGTGGAAACGATACTTTCCCCAACTCTGGCAATAACTGTCTCTTCCTGGGCACTACCCACATAACGGTCTAGATTACTGCGGACCGTAACTCGGACTCTAACCTTGACCTGAATTCCATCTTTTGCAACACCGTCAATGGTTTCACGCCCCTCTATCATACAATCAATAACCTTTGGGTTTATCGAAGTTCGAACCGCTTCCAGTACTGATTTGCTAGTTCCCCGAGTGGCAAGATCAATTGCACATGCCCGATCCCAAGCAAGCTCTATGTTTGCTTTAGCAGCAGCAATAAGTGCTTGAACCGTTTGAACCACATTTCCCTCAGCCAAATAATGAGCTTCTAATTGGTCCGTCTCAAGGGGTATACCCGCTTTCACAGCAGTAATCCTTGCGTCAACAATCATTCCGACGGGCACACCTCTTAATCGCATGGCTAGTAGTGTAGTAAAACCCACAGTAGCCTTTGCCAAAAAAGCTTTCAGCCATGTATTAAAAAATGAAATAATGACTAAAGTCACAACTAGCCCAACGACTGCTAGTACTCCAAGTAAAATTAATTCGAACATAATATTATAAAGTTAAAGTAAGCTTTTGATGTAGAATTTTCTCATTCAGGTCAAACCTTCATATCAGTGGTCAGACGACACTCTTAGCCTAAAATCATCCGATCCAGTAATCTTGATTTTGGTTCCCTTGGGTAAGTATCCATCTTCAGAAAATGCGTCATACTGGTCAGTCGCAACTTCAATTAATCCTTCCGGGTGCAAATCTGTAAGAGTAACGCCTCTAAGCCCAACAAGTTTAGTTATGGGATTTAATTGATTGGAAGAGCCTTCGATTGTTTTTTTTAAAAATAAATTCTTACCAAACGGGCTACGATCAAGCCATTTAAATTCTAAAAAAAGCAACAATAAAGCCCCCATGCCACTTAGAAGAAAGGTAACGGAAGGGGCAAACCAACCACCAAACTCTTGAGCAGAAAAATAAGTAGCAATAACCAGCCCAATAAATCCTAGGATGCCAAGAATTCCTCCAGGAACAATTGCCTCCATCCCGATTAGAAAATAGCTAATGATTATAACGCTTAAGATAAGAGTCATGACTTTGTTAACTCAACTACTACTTCAAATTCTGAAGACCTAACAATCTGCACCTTCTCTCCTTTAGAAATTTTACCTATTTTAGAGCGAGCATCATATCTTTTTCCATCAATTTCAATTTGCCCCATAGGAAATAATTCCGAGATTGTAATCCCCTTTTTGCCAACTAGTTGATCCCCTTTTTTGAGCAGAGTATCTTGCAAGGTAGTACTTAACACCAAGCTTTGCCAAAGAGGCGTTTTGGGAAGGATCATTGAAATGACAATGCCCAGCACGAAAGCGATTCCAAGAGATTGAAGAAGCTCCCAAATTGGCAAACGAAAGACTTCAAAATTCCACGAAAAATCAGGTGTTGGCCAGATATCAACCATTGCCCAGAAAATAGCGCCAAGCATCATAAAAAATCCAATGATTCCGGGTAGAACTAATCCAGGAACAAGAAAAATTTCAACCAAGACCAAACAAACGCCTAAAAGAAAAACAAGGACCTCCTCTTGACCAGCAAGACCAGCCACATATTTAGATCCAAAAAAGGTTAATAAAAGTATAATTCCAGCAACTCCAAAAATACCAAA
>CALIRS010000216.1 GCA_938042205.1 uncultured bacterium
GATCTTGAAGATTTTGGGAGATTTGAAGATGAGGGTATATCGACGACGGGTAAGAGTATGGCCGCTCTTGAGCTTGCAAAATGGGAAGGAAAAGCGGAAGATTTCTACTTCAAATTCGCAGGAGACCCCAAAAGGGGCGGGTTGGTTCATATTCGAGAAACGGAAGAGCTCTATGATGGTAATGTCACTGCACTTGACAACCAAGGCAGGAAAGAAGCTATGCTGAGATTTAGAAAGGGAAAATATCATGGCACAATTTCTAAATGGGATGAAAAAGGCGGGCTTTGGGAAGAAGCAGAGTTTGACCGTGGAATACTCGTCGCATTTACCATAAAAAATGGAAAACCGTTTGATCCAACTCAGGTTATTGATGTCTCTGACGATCCAGATATGGTGGATATGTTATTTGGCGATTAAGTTGCTCCAAATCCGCAATTTTGGCATGACAGGTGCTTTATACTCAACATCTTACCAAGCTTTTTGCTACCCTTTTGTCGACCAATCGCTTACACCTTGTATAGATTCGTTGTGCGGTAGCTTTGACATTTTTAACAATTTAAGAATCTAGATTGTATTCTTTAATCTTATTTCTCAAGGTCCTAACATTCAACCCAAGCTTTTTAGCTGCATGTGTACGATTTCCCTCACATGAGTCTAAAACTTTTTTAATGTGCTTTCGCTCAACATCCTCCATTGACTCATAATTAGCTCCTACAGTATCAGTTGACTCTTTTAATTTCGATTTCGATTCAGTTCCGACCTCTACAATGCCTAGAAGCTCAGCTTCAATCTTTTTGCCTGCATCAGCCAAAATAACTGCTCGCTCAACAGCATTTTCAAGTTCTCTGACATTACCAGGCCAATGATGAGATACAATCGCATTCTCGCACCTCTTCGAAAAAGAGATCTCATCGGTTCCATGCCTTTTGGCGTGCCTATGAAGAAAAGTGTTAGCAAGCAACAACATATCATCTCCTCTTTCCCTCAATGCCGGAACCGCGATCGGAAAAACATTCAGTCTATAATAAAGGTCTTCTCGAAAATTTCCTTTTTCTACTTCTTCGAGCAAATTACGATTCGTTGTCGCTAACACGCGCACTTTAACTTCTATCGTTTTATTGCCCCCTACTCGTTCAAATTCCTTTTCCTGCAAAACCCTTAATAGTTTTGCCTGCAATGCCGGAGAAATCTCGCTTATCTCATCCAGTAGTATAGTCCCACCATCAGCCAGTTCAAATCGACCTTCCCTGCGTTCAGTTGCACCAGTAAAAGCACCCTTTTCATGACCAAAAAATTCACTCTCCATTAAAGTCTCAGATATAGCGGCACAGTTGACACGAATGTACGGTTGCTTTGCAAGCAAGCTATTACGGTACAACTCCCTAGCTACTAATTCCTTTCCCGTGCCATTTTCGCCGGTAATCAAAACTGTTGCTTCCGTTTTTGCCACTTTATCCACCAAATTCTTAAGTTTTTTTATTGGTTCACTTTCACCTACTATGTCGGATGATCGTGTATCACTTTCTTCAACATAATACTTGGTTACACGCCGCATCTTGTCAAAAGACGCAACTTTTTCCACTACAACCTCGATCTGATCAAAAGAGAACGGTTTTACCACATAATCAAATGCACCCATTTGCATACAGGAAACTGCTGACTCGACTGAACCATATCCAGTCATCATCACAACCATAGGACCATCTGTTTTAGCCGTTATTTCTTCAAGTAAATCAGTACCATCTCCATCTGGAAGTCTTAGATCCAAAAAAACTAAATCAAAAGAATCTCTTGCCAAAATCTTTCGAGCACCCTTTAAATCTCCTGTAGAAGCTACCGAATACCTCTTATTGCGCAACTGCGTTTCTAACGCTTTACGAATCATCATCTCATCATCCACAACAACTATTTTTTCAATCGCCATAGTTGTAATTGAAATCAAAAAATTTTAATTGTCCATATTTATCAGATGCATGTTTCATATTGTTCATCGAATGTTAAATTTTAATGAAACTCGACAAACATAACATTAACTAAATGAAGGATTACAAATTTATAATTCATAAAATCATGGATGAGGAACTCTGTATATGGAGAACTTTCATAGAAAAGTTAATTGAAGATCAAATAAGTGAAATCTTCATACTGGGAGAACAAAATTTAGAAGATAAAGAGTTCATTGATTCAATTAAAAAGAAATCACTGAAAATAACTATACTTGAAGCTGAAGAAGTTCGAAAACTTTCTGGAAAAATATTTATCGCAACTTTTGTGCATAAGATACCTCAAGATCTCAAAATTAATAAATCATGCGAAATTCTTTGTCTAATGGGAGGCATAAGTTCAAAAGATTTAAAAATACAGTACAAAGAAGCTATCGAAAATAGCAATATAGAGGTACTTTCCGACTTAAATACTGATGAATTAACTCTTAAATTAAATCAGCTTTCTCTGAAAAAAGAATTTAAATTTACATATATTCCCCCTTACCATGAAAAAACATTTATTAACAATAATGTTGAGGAAATTTTAATTATCTATGATTCAAACCTTAAAACTAGTGAATATAAAACCATTTACTCGGTCTTTAATATAATTGATAAACAGGAAAATTGTAGGGCAATTGACTTAGCAAATATTAAAATTTCTGATTGGCTTCTCAAATGTATTCCTAGTAAAAAATGTAATAAAGTAATAACTAATTTTAATTACAAACCACTACTATATTATGTTTCACATTATTGCTTCGTTAAAAACATTGAATTCAAATTTTATGAATCAACAGGTAGTTTGTCATTGGAACTGGCGCTAAGCACCAAAAATCGAAATACAGCAAACTGGCTCCCTAACGAACTAAATCCAAAAGAGACATCAATAAGAAAAGATATTGTTGATATACTGAGCATAAAAAATCCCCATCATCAAGATGAGGAGTTTATAGATAAAACTCTCAATACCGTCCCTTATA
>CALIRS010000217.1 GCA_938042205.1 uncultured bacterium
TTGGCTCCATTAATGGCGATAGTAGCTTCATCGAGGAAAGTGATTAAAAAGTCTAACTCATCACGCGTGAAATTGCGTTGTTTGTAAGAGAACAGTATAAGAAACATCTTTTCTGTTACTGGTGCGATTATTGCTGAAGCGAATGGAAAACCTGATGACCTCTGATCAAAGTGAATGACCTGTGGATCAGGAGTGCTGGCTTTCTCATTAATAGTTTTTGAAATTACGGGCAATATTTTAGAAATAGACTCAGGATTTAGATTCTCGTCTGCCATGGGTTTTAAATAGGTGTCAAATCCTTTTTGCACCATTAGAGACGCATCCACTACCATAAGTCTCCTTGCTTCTCTGGTAAGCTGGTCGACCACTGCCGCAGGTTCAAGAGTGGCAATAAAATTAGAGTTAATTTTGTGAAGCGATAAAAGCTGGTTCTTTTGGAACGAGATGTTTTGTTTCTGTAACTTGAGAAGATTCGAAAGAAAAGATGTGGCAAGACCGATGGTGATCAAGAAAATCGATTGAACTGAAAGACCAATTATTCGTTCTGCCTGAAGAGGAACATTCAGAAAAAAAATGGTCACTACACTAATAAGTGATGTTAGGACGGCGGCGGTAGCTGTAAATGTATATCCGGCAAATACTACAGGCAGGATAAAAAGGTTTTGAAGTTCTGAAAGGTTTTTTAATCTCATATTTACAGTAGTTGACAGTGCGAAAAGAATAATTATAAAAAGAATATTGCTATATTTTAAAAACTTCCCTATCGAGTTTCTCACATTAAAAGATTGCATAGTCCTCGCGTAAATAAGTTGTTCAAAAACTTTGTGGTGATTCTATCACATGGCAAAGACATTTTTTAAGGAATTCTAATAAAGCTACGCTCAATTGAAAAAGGAATCTCTTATTGTTACAATTCTAAAGCTACTTGCGGATGTGGCTCAGCGGTAGAGCATCACCTTGCCAAGGTGAGGGTCGCGGGTTCAAATCCCGTCATCCGCTCCAGCTTTTGCGAAATACGCCAGGTTTTTAAGGGTTTATTTTTTATATCTTTTTGATTAAAAAATAATAAAAGGCGGCGTAGCCAAGTGGTAAGGCAGGGGTCTGCAAAATCCCGATACGGCGGTTCGAATCCGCCCGCCGCCTCCATGATGGTGACATAGAAACATATAACGTGATGATATCGTGAAAGAAGGGTTAAATTTTGGAAGGAATTTTCTAGAGAAAAGGCAGAGAGCGTCTTAGGCGAAATTTTGAGTCTATATTACAACTCACCATGCTAAAATGTTTCTAAGTTGCGATTTTATGACGTTAGTATATCAATGAAATGGGCGCTTAGCTCAGGGGGAGAGCGCTTGCTTGACGCGCAAGAGGTCAGAGGTTCAAATCCTCTAGCGCCCACCATTATGGCAACACAGAGGCATGGTAATGTAGTGATATAGAAGCATTGATAGGAGAGGTTATTAGAGTTCGGTCGTTATGTTACCTGAGGTGGTGTCAAGTTTTGAATCTTGACATTTCTCTGAATGAGTAATTAAAAAAGACCTGAGCTGAAAAACATCTTGAAGGGTTGAAATCTGAAGCTTGAGGCAGAAAGAGGTGAATAATTTGGAAGAAAAGGAGCTAATTAAGGAATTAAACAAGCTAAAAGATGAACTGTCAGAGATTAAATCCATCTTGAAAGAGTTAATTTTCATTAGTGCGGTGGATGCTACTGAAACGATCCAGGTTACCGAAAATACAAGCAAAATGCTGCGTGGTGAAGTTCCTGAAGGATGCCAGGTTTCTCATTTCCGTCTTCGCGAGAACATTGTTGACTCTGCTTCAAAATGGAACGAGGAAAAAGTAAAAGACCTTAAGAAACACCTTTTCGGACACTATTGATTATCATGATTTCAGTTTCATAATGTTCTGATATCCTTATTCTACTTTGTAGCGCTCAGGGTCGATAAATAGTCCGCACCAGCACCGTCCCTGTTCAGCCCAGGTTTCCTGTGTTTTGAAGTTGCAGGGGCAGAGTATTTCAAGGTCTTCTTCAAATTCACCTGTAGGCACTCTACAAGGACAGTATTTCAACCCGTTTTGTCTCTCATTTCTAAGAACACCATCCAGCGTTAGGTAAACATGTTCTTCATCAGCATTTAATGAAAAATCGCTGTCCTCGCACCAATCACGAAGAACACCCAGGAACTCTTCCAAACGCCATTGGTTTTTCCCACGTCGAGTTTGCTTTTCAAAAAGGACTATGTCAGCTTCCAGTTCTGTTACCTTAATATAGGCGTTAATTGATGAACAGGTAGGACATATCTGTGGTGGATTATTGCCGTAGTGGAAATCATTGCATACCGTGCATCGGAAATAAATTTTTTCTACCATCTCTTCACCTGAAATATGAAGTAAAATATATAGCCGTTATTAAATCACTTTAAAGTGTAGATAACAACCTGAAAATGTATAAAAATTGAGCTTAGTAATATTATTATCAGTTTATGAGTGAATAAGGGAGGGAAATTGGAGCAATTTTTTCATCCAGAAGATATTGAGGAAAAATGGCAGAAATATTGGGAAGAAAAAGGTCTTTACCGCACTGAAGAGGATTCTAATAAACCAAAAATGTATGTTCTGGTAATGTTTCCATATCCTTCCGGACCTTTACATATGGGACATGTGAGAAATTATGCAATTGGTGATGTATTTGCTCGCTTCTATAGAATGAAGGGATATAACGTGCTTCATCCGATGGGATGGGATGCTTTCGGATTACCTGCAGAAAATGCTGCACTTGAGAGGGGTGTTCATCCAAAAAAGTGGACATTATCAAATATCGCTACTATGAAAAATCAGCTAAAGAGGCTGGGAATTTCTTATGACTGGAGTAGAGAGGTAAACACCTGTCTTCCTGATTATTATCGCTGGGGACAGTGGATATTTCTTCAGTTTTTTAAAAAAGGTCTGGCTTATCGTGCAAAAGCGCCGGTTAACTGGTGTCCAGGATGTGAAACTGTTCTTGCAAATGAACAAGTCGAAGCGGGGAAGTGTTGGCGTTGTGGTACTGAAGTGGTTAAGAAAAATCTTGAACAATGGTTTTTTAAAATAACTGAATATGCTGAAAGACTGCTCCGTGACATAGAAAATTTGAAATACTGGCCTGAGCGGGTTCAATTGATGCAAAAAAACTGGATTGGTCGCAGCGAAGGAGCAGAAGCTGTTTTTCGACTGGAGAAGGATGGAAGAGAAATTCCAATTTTTACGACCAGACCTGATACTCTTTATGGCGTGACTTTTTTTGTCTTAGCCCCAGAACACGAGCTGGCTGAGGAACTTGTTACTGGCACAGAAAAAGAAGCAGAACTTAGAAAACTTCAAAGTGAAGCTGGTGTAAGAAGTCAGCTGGAAGAAAATGAGTTTTTAGAGAAAGAAGGGTTTTTTACAGGTTATTATGCAATTAACCCGGTGAATAATGAAAAAATACCGATCTGGGTTTCCAATTATGTGTTAATGGAGTATGGAACGGGCGCCATAATGGGGGTACCGGCTCACGACCAGCGAGACTTTGAATTTGCGAAAAAGTTCGGGATTCCAATTAGAGTGGTTATTCAACCTCCGGGGGAAAAACTTGATGGAAATATGATGAGTGAAGCTTATACAGGTGAAGGTATTATGGTTAATTCAGGACCTTTTGATGGGCTTCCTAACAAAGAGGGGATAGAAAGAGTTACTGCCTATCTTGAAGAAAAAGGAATCGGTAGAAGGGCTATTAGTTATCGGTTGAGAGATTGGCTTATATCTCGCCAGCGCTATTGGGGGAATCCTATTCCAGTTATTTACTGTAAAAAATGTGGAATTGTACCGGTACCTGAAAGAGACCTGCCTGTTCTTTTACCCGAGGATGTGGTCATAACAGAAAAGGGTGGAAATCCTTTAGAAAAACACGAGGCATTCTTAAAAACAAATTGTCCTGAATGTGGTGGTGAAGCAAGAAGAGAGACTGATACCATGGATACTTTCACCTGCTCCTCATGGTATTTTCTCAGGTATATTT
>CALIRS010000218.1 GCA_938042205.1 uncultured bacterium
CTTTATTAATGAAAGAACAGAAGGATTTAAAGAATATGCGAAATTAATAGAAGAATATACACCTAAAAAAGTCGCTGAAATTACAGGGGTTAAAAAGGACGACTTAATTAAAGCAGCCAGGGCGTTTGGTAAAGCTGAAAAAGGAGTTATAGTATACGCGATGGGGATAACCCAGAATGTCAGAGGAACTGATAATGTTCTTTCCCTCGCAAACCTGACAATGCTTACCGGAAATGTTGGAAAACCTGGCACTGGGCTTTCACCTTTGAGAGGTCAAAACAATGTTCAGGGTGCCTGCGATATGGGAGCCCTTCCTAATTTGCTTCCGGGATACGTAAAAGTAAATGGTGAAGGTCGAGCCATGTTTGAGAGCATATGGAGCGTTTTAATTCCCGATAAGCCCGGTCTCTCTGTAGTGAGGATGATGAAAGCTGCTAAACAGAGAAAAATTAGGGGAATGTATATAATGGGTGAAAACCCGATGATAACTGACCCGAGACTTGAACATGTAAAGCAAGCACTTAATAATCTTGATTTCCTTGTGGTTCAGGATATCTTCATGACTGAAACTGCAAAACTCGCTGATGTAGTCCTGCCAGCTGCATCCTTTGCCGAAAAAGAAGGCACATTCACCAACACTGAAAGGCGAGTATTAAAAGTAAATAAAGCCATTAACCCTCCTGGTAAAGCGAAAGAAGACTGGAGAATAATTGTCGAACTGGCAAAAAAGCTTAAGGCTTCTGGTTTTGATTTCCAAAGCCCTGAAGAAATTATGGACGAAATCAATCACTCTGTTCCTCAGTATGCCGGAATCAAATACCACCGCCTTGGGAGTTATGGCATCCAGTGGCCTTGTCCCTCTCCTGATCACCCTGGAACCGAAAGGCTCTATGAAAATGAGTTTGCGCGTGGCAAAGGTCTTTTTACACCGATAGGGTATATGCCTTCCCCGGAGATGCCTGATAAAAACTTTCCTTTCGTTCTTATTACTGGAAGAATGCTTCATCACTACCATTCATCATCAATGACCGGAAGAACTCATCTTAAAATGATTACAAAAACTGGATTCATATTCATTAATCCTGATGACGCAAAAGAAATAGGACTATCTGATGAAGAAGAAGTAACCATATCAAGTCGTTACGGAAGCTTAAGAGCCAGGGTGAAATTCGACAGTACAGTACCTCCAGGAATTCTTTTCTCTACTTTTCACTCCCCTGACCTTCCCATAAATGTTCTTACCAGTGACGCTCTTGATGAAAAATCAGACATTCCCCAAATAAAAGCCATCGCCACCAAAATAGTGAGAGGGTCAGGTCTTGAATTGTGAATTTCGCAGGTCAATATAATATCTCAACCATGAATTATTCGTTTATCACTTCTCGTTATTCATTCTAACATTTGGTCAATCCAGGCTGTTTTTTTAACAGAAATAGTAAATATCTAATAAGTCTTTTTGAATCTTAGATTTCTTATCGCTGACTAAAATTTGCTTCTCTCATCTCAATTTAAAGTATTATATATGCTTATTTCCTTTAATATATTGATAAATTTTATATCTATTATTAATATAAATAATAGCTGGGAGAGGTGGTGTTGGTACACCCCGCGGGCTGCAAACCCGTAGGCCTTGCCTGACAAGCAAGGAGGAGGTTCGATTCCCCCCTCTCCCTCCACGAAAAAAGGGTGAAGAGAAGCGAAAATGACTATTCAAAACGTGGTTGTCGGTATAGTAGGCCATGTTGATCACGGAAAAACCAGCTTCATAAAAACGATCACCGGGATTGATACCGACAGGCTTCCTGAAGAAAAAAAGCGAGGTCTTTCTATCGAGCCAGGTTTTGCCTACCTTGAGACTCCTGACTTCAATTTCGATTTCGTTGATATCCCCGGTCATAAGAACTTCCTGCATAACGCTCTGCGTTCTTTATGGGGAATAGACATAGCGATCATAATTGTAGCCGCAGACGATGGAGTAATGCCTCAAACCGTTGAGCACTTCCATATTTTAAAAGCACTAGAAGCAAAGAAAGGCTTTATAGTTCTTACAAAATGTGATCTGGTTGATAAAGAGACCTTGATGCTTGCTGAAGAAGAAATCATTAACCTTATCAAGTCATCTTTTTTCGAAGAAAATCCTATCATCAGGTTTTCGTCTACTGATGGCACCGGGAAAAGCGACGTCATAAATACACTTCTTTTAAATGCAAGAAATATTCAAAAAAATCAGCTTAATAGGGTTTTTAGATTCTTCATTGATCGATCATTTATTCTTAAAGGACATGGCAGAGTGGTGACTGGACTGGTCACGTCAGGAGAAATCCACGTAGGCGAAAAACTTCAGGTTTACCCTACTAACGAAATTGCCACTGTAAAAAGACTTCACCGCCACAATAAGGAAGTTGATAGAATCAGACAGGGAGAACGAGCTGGTATAAATCTTTCAATCAAAACTGATTTGAATAGAGGGCTGATTCTTGGAAAACCTGGTGAACTTCAACCGTCATTTCTTGTAAACGCATACCTCACAGTTTTCGATTCTGCACCGAGACCACTTATTCACCATGAAAAAGTCTATATTTACCATCTTTCAACTGAATCTACCGGCAAAATTGTTCTCTGTGGAAAAGAGGCTCTTAAACCGGGCGAGTCAGATTTCGCCCAGATAAGGCTCGATTCACCGATTGTGCCTTTTTATCGTGACCACTTGATTATCAGATTCATGTGTCCTGATGCAACAGCCGCTGGTGGCACAATCATCGATCCTCACCCGCCAAAATTAAGGAGAGGTACATATCATTACATCGAAAAGCTTAAGCAATTGAAAGATGAAGATGAGGGCATCATTTTTATCCCATTGATGCGATCATATGTGAAATCCCTGGAAGAGATCTCAAAGGAAACAGGAATAACTCAAAATGAAATTCTCTTTAAGCTAAATCCATTAATCCAGAATCGAAAAATCACAAAAGTTGGCGAAAATTCCTATGCTCTGACCGAAAAACTTGTTGAAGCAAAAGATAAGCTAATTAATATTCTTAAACAGATGGCTAAAGATCACACATTGCCTTCTTTCATGAGTTTTGAAGAACTATATACCAGAGTTTCACCTCCATTTTCCATTGACATTTTCCAACTTATACTTCCAGAGCTTATTTCCGATGGACAACTTGAAGAACACATGGGAAAGCTTAGACTAAAATCAAAAAACCTCACTCGAAAACAGACATCCATCCGGGAAAATATTCTGAAAAAAATTGCCGGCTCGCCTCCATTGAGAGAGAGCGAGATCTTTTCCAGCCAGGATGATGATAGAAAAAGCATTCAAAACGTCTTAAACCATCTTATCAATGAAGGGTTAGTGATTAGATTTAAAGACGGTGCTTATATGGAAAAAAATGAATTTAACAATGCCAGGCAAGCCATCATTAACTACCTAAAAAAGAACCATGAAATTTCTGTCATCCAGGCAAAAGAGATTCTTGGTTGGGGAAGAAGAGCTACGATATCTTTTCTGGAACATCTTGACAGACAGGGAATAACTATCAGAGATGAAAACACGCGTCACTTATCAAGCAAAGAATCCGTGATGTCAGGCCCTTCCAGGGCCCTTCGCTAATACTCAGGTACAGTTATAAACACGAACTTTATCTTTTCCCAACGGGAAACGCACATCCGAAAAATACAGGGAATCTCCCCTTACCTCTTTTAATTTCTTTCTAATCAGATGTTTATAAACATCACAATATGGATCATCTGCATTATAACTACCACCATAAAGATACTTAAATGCGAGACACCCACCGCCGCAATAGAAGCGAATTGCACAATTCGCGCATTTATTGCACTCCACAAGACTTGTTTGTCTGATTTTTTTAAGTTCAAAACTGCTCTCCCAGACCTTTTTCAAACTCGTTTTTCGCACACTTCCGGAAATAAATTCCTTTTCCCCTATAAGCGATGGGCACGGATATACTTCACCTGTTGGACCAATAGCAATCATTTCTACCCCCGCATGACAAAGGTCATTCTTTTCTCCTTGAGGCGCCATAAGTCTTGAAGAAAATGCCTGGTAATTGTCAATGGCAACCCCTTTCTTCTTTCCTATCTCAATTGCTTTATCAAGTACCTTTAATATCTTTTCTGGGGCAGGTATAAAATCCCCTAAGGCTGCCCTTCCCCTGAGGTGAAGAAATAGAAGGTTATGGTCAGAAACGCCTAGATCTCCCAGAAAAGAAGTTAACTCAGGTAAGCTATCGAGGTTTTCACTGGTTACCACTGTAGCCACCACCGGGCGATGTCCTTTTTCCTTAAGCGTTTCAATCCCACTGATAGCCTTTTTAAAAGAGCCTTTCCCCCTTAGTCTATCATTGACCTTCTCAACGCCATCAAGACTCACCTGAAAAATAGACCTTTCATGTGGTGGAATACAGGCATTTTTATCAATTAGTGTAGCATTTGTTAAAACCACCAGCTCACCGTAGTTCATAATCATCTGAAATATCCTTTCCACATCAGGTAACAGATAGGGTTCTCCACCTGTAACATAAAAACGCTTTGCTCCCAGGGAAGATGCTTCCACCAGGATTTTTTTAATTTCCCCAATACTTAGTGGATTTTCAGTTTCATCACCAGCATCAACCAGACAATAACGACACCTTAAATTGCATTTTTGGGTGAGATGGAGCCAGACTTCTTTAAGTTGGGGCTTGACTGCCTCTCTCGCCCTATACTCTTCGCTGTAACCTGTTTTAGTCAAACCTCGAAATGACAATTCCGAATAAATTTCTTTGACTAACTCCATTTTATTGTCCCGAATGTTTAAAAAATTCTCTCTATCTACACCTTTAATAAGAACTTCAATTGCATCTCTACCTGCACCGTTACCAGCAATTAGCGAAGGAATCTCTGGAAAAACATATATGCCATCTTCAACTTTATCTGCTTCAATTTTCAATTTTGAGGGCTCCTTTGTTGCTTTATAAGTAATGCTAAAAAGTTTTTCGTCCTTAAATTTGATTTCACTCTGATCCATGATTCGGACAACTAAAAACCCTGTTTTTTCAAGTAGGTCTAAATAGGTAGCTACTGGGATCGCTCCACCGATACAGGACGACCAGAGATCTGGATCACTTTTAATTTCATCAGGCAATTCTCTTTCAGAAACGATATCTGAGATCAGCACTCTTCCGCCGCACTTTAAAACTCGAAATATTTCCTTGAAAACCTTTTCCTTGTCTTCCACAAGATTTATAACACAGTTACTCATTACAATATCAAAATAACCATCTGGGAAAGGAATCGTCTCAGCATCACCCTTTATAAACTTCACATTTGTAAACCCACATTTATTAGCATTCTCACGGGCTTTTTCAATCATTTCATCAGTCATATCAAGACCTGCTACTTCACCATTTTCCCCTACCATAAGTGCTGCGATCAACGCTTCGACACCTTCGCCACTACCTACGTCAAGTACCTTTTCTCCTTTTTTCAAAACTTCAAATGAAAGAGGAGTGCCACACCCAAGACTTTTAAACTCGATTTCTGGAGAAAGCTTTTTCAAATACTCCTCATAAAAATTGAGATCTACAGTGCAGCAACTCTGTTCTGGAAGACAGCCCTTTTCTCCTGCCACTTTTTTATATCTTTTTTTAACTTCTTCCTTCATCTGACATTCCCATAAATTTTCCTTAATTTATGTGGCGAATATCCTGAAAGAAAAAGGAGCCTTATCAACCACATGATAAGAATTATTTTATAAACACCTTCTTTCTTCCATCTTCTTGCCGAAGTCGTCACACATGATTTTAACTGAACATATTTT
>CALIRS010000219.1 GCA_938042205.1 uncultured bacterium
TTCTGGTCCTAAATCAATTACCCAGTCAGCTACTTTTATTACTTCAAAATTTCAGTGACTAGTAACCAGTGATGGGCGTTAAATACAAAAAAGATTTTTTAAGACATTTATTAAATTAACCAAATAGTTTATAAACTTCACGACCTAACCGAAAAGAAATTAACTTCAATTTTAGTTAATGCTGTTCCCTATTTTTACTAAAATGCCTCCATTGGAAACTTAAGGCATAAATCAGAGAGGGTGCTTTTAATGTACGATTATCGCACAATACTAAAAGAGGTGATGGCCTGATGGGGGAGATTCCGTTAGTGAATCGCAAAGTTAAGGAGGCAAGAATTTCTACAGGAATGACCCAGAAAGAAGTCGCAGAAGCTCTCGGCGTTCGGCGCCCGGCAATTGCAGAAATTGAAGCGGGGAAGCGCAAGATAAGTTCCGAGGAGTTGGTTACATTAGCAGATCTTTTTGGTTACGACATTTCCTATTTTGTAACCTCACAGCGCACAGGGGAATCAGAGCAGGTAATCTTAACCAGACGTTATGGTGAATCTCTTCATCTTTCAGACAAAGTAGCTATCTCAAAGTTCAGAAGAATACATAGGAATTATCGTCGACTCAGAGATTTAGAGAGGCAAAGTAAATGACGAACGAAAACCTATTCGCTGAAGCAGATTCGTATGCTCTGAAAGTAAGGAGCGAACTTAGTCTCGGAAGCAAGCCTGTGGATGATATTTTCAAGATTCTTTATGATGCAGGCATTCTTGTGGTCAAAATGCCCATCGAAGAGGGAACTCTCTCGGGTTGCTTTCTGTACGACAAAGAGGTCAAAGAAGCCTGGGTGTTAATAAACAGCGCGAGGACAACGGGACATCAACGTTTTAGTACCGCTCACGAAGTACTGCCACTTTTTGCGTGATAAGGAGAGATCTTTCATCGTTTGCGAAGAAACTGAAGTTGCTGCCAAACCTAAACACGAAAAGTTCGCCGATCAGTTTGCAGCCTAGTTTCTTCTTCCACAAAAAGTACTTTTAGATCGTTTTGGAAGTGGGAAATCTGCAATATCTCCTAAAGCTGTGGTGGAAATCTGCTTGCAGTATGGGGTAAGCTATGAATCAGCTCTCTGGCGGATGCGGTCTCTTAATCTTGTATCTGAGATGGATAGGGCCACTTTAAGCATCGCTAGCCCGATATCAATTGCAAAATCATTAGGTGTTAATCCTCAAAATCTCAAGAATCCCTTTGTAATTCCTATCGAGAAAAACCCTATTGAACGGTTGCCAATAGATTACCTTAAGCTTTCAATTTCTTCATTCAAAAAAGGAAGAATTTCTAAAGGTAAATTAGCTGAATATTTAGAAGTTAATCTGGATGATTTAGATTCTTTTTTGGATAACCAAGAGATTCCCCTGTTGAGGTTGTAAGTGAACTATGAAACCTATGTAATAGATACTTGCACCTTGATTTACTCTTATTGTGACCTTAAAGCCTCATGGCTACTTCACTCATTATTTCCAGAAGGGATTTACATAGTTCCAGAGGTAAAAAATGAGCTAATCAAGTTGGCTAAAAAGGGGAGATTCTATCACGAAATCTTAGCTGATCTACAAAGTGGTTTTTTTAAGGTTGAAGAAGTAGATATCTATAATCAAGAAGTTCAGAGCTTTCTCTCAAAGTTTGAAGAAACTCTCGATAGGGGCGAGCGCTTCAGCGCAGCTTTAGCACTTTCTCGTGGATATACTCTATTGACAGATGATTGGATTGCTCAGCAGGTGATGATGTTTGGCTTGGTTGGTTTAACTTGCAAAGGTGCCAGCTGGATTCTGAATCAAGGGCGAAAGAAGCGTTTAATCACCCCAACTGAACATAAAAATTGGAGGAGGCGCTTCGGAAGGCAAGGAGAAGATAATTTGAGTGAGAATTAGACTTGAGAAGACGGAGTAACTAACAGTGGCCCTGAAATATTTCCTACTCCGCCCCCAGCCAATTTGTCATATAATTCGCTTACAATAACTCAGAAACTAAAAAAGGCATAAACGATGATAAGAACTGGTATCAGTAAGGGGAATCCTGAGTATAAGGTTATATCTGCATTGCATCAACACCGCCCCAATTGTAAGATATCAGCATTGGGGATATGAATGAATTAAGCGAAATGCTAACAAATTTGATAATTAAAGGAGGGAAAAACCTATGAACCGAGAAAGCCAACCATTAATAAAAAAGTGCCCATTTTGCGCAGAAGAAATTCTTGCTGATGCAGTAAAGTGCAAATATTGTGGCGAGTGGCTGAATAAACAAGCAACACAATCTGCAAGACAGCAATTTTCAAATGCACAGCCTGTTTGGGATTTTGTTCTTTTGTCAATAGTTACGTTTGGGTTTTATGAATTTTACTGGTTCTACCGAAATTGGACACACCTTAAACTTCATAAAAATTTAGATATTAGTCCCGCGTGGAGAACAGCAGGGTCTTTTTGTCCCAATATATGGAATAGTGCTTGCTTATAGGCAGCTCAGGGATATCAGAGATTTTTCAAAGGAGGCAGGAGTTGATGAAACTTATACGCCTGGCTGGATTCTTTTTCGCTATTTGGCTCTTAATGCTCTTAATTTAATTTTTCTTTCGGTATTTCCGCTTATGGTAGTGCAAAGGGTGTTAAATTCATATTGGGAAAAAGAACAACCCGGTCTACCAATAAGAACAAAATTTTCCAACGGAGAGGTTGTCTTGTTAGCTATTATAGGTGGGATCATAGTTATACCAGTAGTTCTTGGATTTATTCTTGGATTCATTGCCTCTTTTATGCCGGAGTAATTGATGAGAAAAAATTTGCCAGTACATCTTATAACACGGTGTAAAAAAGGCTTCATTGCGCTTTGCCCAAATTTTTTTCACTGACTTCTTTTATCCGAAAAACTTTAGGCGAAGTTGCCTTATAGAAGATATTAACATGAATCACCAGAGTATAATCAAAGCTGTGGATAAATCCATTAAGTTGCTCTGCAAAGAATTTCGCTCTAATCCAACACTTTTTTTCACTGAAAACGACCTTGTTTGCTGTTTTTACGGAATTTTGCAGCAAAATCTTCGAATCCCTTATGTTCATGACAAAGATGGGTGTAAGCAATCACTAATACATATGGAATATCCCACTCCATTCAGATGTGATATGAGTAAAAATA
>CALIRS010000220.1 GCA_938042205.1 uncultured bacterium
GGGGTATTTTCGATGGATGGAATTATCGCGAACCTACCGGACATCTGTGAACTGGCCGACCGATACCAGGCTCTGGTCATGGTGGACGATTCGCATGGGGTGGGCGTGTTCACTTTTACTTAGAATGATTCCTCCTCTTGGTCCGCGTAAAGTCTTGTGAGTAGTAGTAGTTACTACATCAGCATGCGGAAAGGGATTTGGGTGAAGTTCTGTAGCAACAAGTCCGGCGATATGAGCCATGTCCACCATTAAATAGGCGTCCACTTCCTTAGCAATATCAGCAAATGCTTTAAAATCAATAATTCTGGGATAAGCAGAGGCACCGGCAAGAATCATTTTGGGACGGTGTTTGAGTGCGAGGTCTCTGACTTCATCGTAATCTATCATTTCGGTTTCTGGAGAAACGCCATAAGAGATAAAATCATAAAGTCTACCGGAAAAGCTAACCGGGCTTCCGTGAGTCAGATGTCCACCATGCGCCAGACTCATTCCCATTATTCTGTCCCCAGTCTCAAGGAGAGCATAGTAAGAAGCCATATTTGCCTGGGCTCCAGAATGAGGTTGAACGTTCGCATGTTCGGCATTAAATAATTTTTTTGCTCTTTCACGTGCCAGCTCCTCAGCAATATCTACATAAACACATCCACCATAGTACCGTTTGCCTGGGTATCCTTCAGCATACTTATTGGTAAGCACACTTCCCTGAGCTTCCAGGACAGCTCTACTGGTAAAATTCTCAGAAGCAATTAACTCCAGAGAATACCTTTCTCTATCTAACTCCTTTTCAATTGCACTGGCAACCTCTGGATCTACCTCACGCAAGAATGACATTTATATCTCTCCTTTCGAATCTTTTTCAAAACCATTTTCGCTCAATTTCTGATATCTTATCGAGACGACGTCGATGTCTTCCCCCCTCAAATTTCTCAGTTAAGAAAGTTTCTACTATAGCAATCGCATGCGCATCCCCGACAACCCTTGACCCTACACAGATTACGTTAGCGTTATTGTGAGCCCGAGCCATCCTGGCTTCGAAAATAGTAGAGCAATTCGCTGCTCTTATGCCTGAAATTTTATTAGCTGCAATTGATACCCCGATGCCTGTACCGCAAACCAGAATCCCAAGTTCTGCTCTTCCTCCGGCTACTTCCGAAGCCACTTTTTCAGCAAAGTCAGGGTAATCCACTGATTCTTCTGAAAAGGTGCCAATATCATCAATATCATATCCCTTTTCTTGTAGATGAGCTTTTATGATTTCTTTAAGCTTATAGCCTGCGTGATCAGCGCCGATAATCAGTTTCATTTTTATCCTCCCGAGAGCTAAAAAACAAAAAAACAATCAATTACTCAGCAGATTGTTTTCAATTAGATAATTATCAAATCTTTAAAAATGTTATTCAACCGTAATATGAAACTGGTGTAAAAAAAGTGAGAACGGGTATGAATTTTCAGATACTTTTTGCAAAACGATGCCAGGATGGCGACCACTGTAACATAAAATGAACGATGGCTAAAACTCAAGAATTGCCCTGAACATTAAGGAAGGTTTATTTCTTAAAGACGCCAGAAAATATGCGGATAAATTCTCAGATGCACCTCAAATTTCGACATTTTAAATTAAGAAAGGATAAGCTTAACATCATCTTCAAATTTCCTAATATTAAAAGATCGAGAGTCGACAATAAGATGCCTCTTTAAATAGCCGGCATTCGGCATTGATATTCTCACCGATCCAATCTTTGTCGCGGAACCTGATAGAAGAATAATTCAATGCAACCAGGCACTTTTCAAGCTCATAGGAAAGCTTCCTCAGGAGATTTCTGGAAAACTTTGCTTTGAAATAGTTCTAACACAAAGAAGCCTACTTCAAATTTCCAGTGTTTAAGGTTTAGAAATTCTTACGCTTCACAAACTGATGCTCTGAAAGTCAAGAGCGCTGGTTTGAAATAACGGTAGAACCGGTTACTGACGAAAAGATATCCTTCCCAAGTTCAGCTCATGTGATGACCGATATCACGGAAATTAAAAAAAGCTGAAGAAAAAGCTAAGGAATTAGAAGAGTAGAAAAAACGATTCGTGATAATTTGGGTGAGGTCTTTGCTTTCCGGAATACGTAAAATCGAATCGTTTTGGTAAACAAGAGATATGCAGAATTTTTGAATACAAAACAAAAATAGCTGATTGGTAGAAAATGTTATGAATTACAGAATCCACAGAGTAATCATCCCTGTCCGAAATGTCCCCTCACACGATCATTTAAGACTGAAAAGGAAGAAAAAGGTAAGATTAGATACCCTGTGATTGGCGTTACTGGTTTATTACCTCAAATCCAGTTAAAGGCAATAGGGGGAATCATCGGCGTCATTAAAACATGCTTCGAAATTTCTGAAAGAAAAAAGCTGAACTCGCATTAAAGGAAAGTAAATTAAAGTTTAGAAAACTAGTAGAAACCATTGCATTTGCAGTGGTGATGCATAAGATACCATTTTATCTATGTCAACAAAGCCATGATAAAGCTTGCAAGCTACTCACAGAACGAATTACATGACATGAACTTCTGGGAAGTGGTTCATCCCGACCAAAGAGAAATTGTTAAGAGAAGAGATATAAAAAGACAGTAAGGATTGAAAGTTCCTCGCAGATATAAAATAAAGCCTCTTACTAATGATGGGAACGTAAAGTGGGTGGGTTTCACTGGAATGATAGTTGGATATCGAGGCGAAAAGGTTGGACTGAGGATAGTAATCAATGTTACAGAAAAGTATAACTACTTAGAAATATAGTATTCAAATCTCATCTTCTCGATTCTGCAGTAGATTCGATAATCGCTTATGAGCCCAATGGCACAATTGTTTACGCCAACTAAGCTGCTGGAAAACTTAGAGGTTTTAAACAAAAAAAGTTAATTGGCATGAACATTTACGAATTA
>CALIRS010000221.1 GCA_938042205.1 uncultured bacterium
GAAAGGGAAAGCGATGAGATATATAGAAAAAATATTTCTACTTATTCTGATCTTATTTTCCTTGTTCGCAGACGTCTCCAGTGCTTCTTCCCCTGAAAAACAAAATAATTTCTTGAATAAACCTAATTTGCAGTTGCCATTTGCATTTAACTCTGGTGGCGGTTCTTTAAGTCTTTATGTTTACGAAACTTCTCCGGGCGTCCGAATAAATAGACTTTTTCGATCTGGAGTAAGATTTTTTAATTTATCTAAGTCAAGATTTATAGCGGGCGATTTTGATGGTGATAGTCGTGATGATGCAGGCAGTATCTATGATTATGGCAATGGTTCAATAGGTATATTCCTTTTTAATTCAACACAAGGTTTTGTGCCTGTGAAGGTGTATAAGAGTGCGTATAAGATCTGGAACCCCTCGCAAATATTGTTTTCGCAAGTAAGTTGTGGTGGGGATAAAAAAACTGATATTTTTGCTGTCACAAGTCCAGGAAATAGAAAAATCAAAGCATATCTTTTTGATAGTGCAAACGGTTATAAACCACGAGCGGTTTATGAAAGTGCAATCGGTTTTTCTGCCCCTGAAGAGCTCTTTTTATTTTCAGGAGACATAGATGGTGATGATCAGGACGATGCTTTGCTGGCGAAAATATTTTACAACGGAAACATCCAGATATATTCATTGACGGAAAGAAATAGATTTCGTTTAATACCGATTACTTCGAAACTAAAACTGGCGCTGAAAAAGGAAGGCATAGCTCTTCTTTCTGGTAAAGTAGATGATGACGCAAAAGACGACATATTTTTAATTACAGGGCGAAGTGGTGAAAAGATTCAAATCTATGTTCTTTGCAGTGGCAATGGGTATGCTCCAAAGCTAAAATACGAGAGTCCTCTTAAATCTTTTTATTTCAAAAGATTAAGATTTGTAGTTGGAAATTATGACGGTGACAAATACTCAGACATTGTCTCAGAATACACATATGCTTCTTTAAAAAGCAACTTTTATGCTTTTACCAGAGTTAACAACTTTAGACCTGTAAAAATAGGCACTGTAAGTTACGACCATAGAAAATCTCAAATGTTTTCTGAAAACTCTGGTGCCGGGTTTGTTAACCGTTACCTTTTTGACTCAATAACCTGGCACGTAGAGCCGCGAATTAGCTTCAAATCAGGGGACATAAGAAAGATAATCGTTTTTAATACTCGAAAAAGTTCTGGAATTTATCTTACGGCTTATGATAAATATGATAACAGACTTTTTTCTGTACCGTGTAGCTCAGGAAAACCAGGTTCCCGATCTGCTCTGGGAACTTTTACTGTCAAAAGAAAAGCAAAAGTGCTCATAAGCTTTAATGGAAAAGTTTATGCTCTTTATCCAGTTTATTATCGAAAACATTCCGCAGTGCATTCCTGGCCGTATCTTTCAAAAACTCATCGGTTATACAATTATGCAAAATTAGGAAGACCAGCAAGCGCTGGCTGTATTCGAACGACGCTTGAAGCTTCTATACTTATATGGCAGGGAAGCAAGCCTGGTTATACGCGGGTAGTTGTAAAACGTTGATGTTTATTTATCAAAATCGACGTTTGAAAAAGATGAAAGATTCTAAGAAGAATTACACACCGCTCGATATTTACGAAAGATGGATGATAAGAACAATACTGGTTTTCTTTCTACTTATTGTGGCGTTAGCTGAATTGATTCTTTATTTTCTCTACTTAAACCCTCGTATTACGTCCGGAGCAGAGAGAGACTATTATTTTTTCTCCCGGGTTATCGAGGAAGATCCTGAAAATATTCAAGCGTACCTGGCACTTGCCGAGGCGTACTATAAGATGAAAAAGTATGATAAAGCGATCTCTGTTCTTGAAGAAGCGGAAAAAATTAGTGCTCTCGACTTCAGGCCTATTTTTGAAAAGGGAAGGATTTTTTATGAGTTGGGAAAGAAGACTGAGTCCAAAGTTGAGTTTGAAAAAGCATTGAAAATTTCACCCGGTAGCTTTTTGCCCGCTTATTACATGGGGAAAATTTATTTTGAAAGCAAAAGATACCCGGTTGCGGCTTTTTATTTCCGAAAGGCTTTAGAAATAGATTCTACTTCTGGAGACGCGCATTATATGTTAGGCGCGACGTATGAAAAGATGGGACTTCACCTGGCAGCAATGGATGAATACAGAGAAACTTTGAAGTATTTACCTGATGACAGAAGAGCCCAAAAAGCTTTGAAACGCCTTGGAAAGGACGATAATGACAAATAGAAAATTATTTCTTTTAATAGCCTTACTCATAATGTTATTTGTTTTTTCGGTGCTGGTTTTTCTTCTTTATCGGTTACTTCAACCAGGCCAGCTCAAAGTTGTCGGGAACGCTGGTATTCAACCTGTACTTACAATATACGGTTTCGGTAAGGATAAATCAGATTTTTTCTTAAAGCCGCACGACGTCGCGGTAGACGCATCAAAAAATCTTTATGTTTCGGACACACGTAACTCAAGGATTGTGAAAATTACACTGAATGGACGTCTGATTTCTATTATTGGAAAAAGAGAAAGGATTTTAAGTTTACCTTTAGGAATAGATGTTTCGAAGGACGGCAAGATTTATGTATGTGATCGTGGAAGATCGGCTCTCTTCATATTTGACTCCCAGGGCAATTTACTTCGAACAATTAAAATGCTTGAACCTTTAAAGCCTAAAGTTGCCGATGATAGGTTATATGTCTCTACCAGAGGGTCTATTGCAGTATTAGATCTTGATGGCAACTTTCTTTTTCACTGGGGAAGGTTTGGGAAAAAACCTGGTGAATTTGCTTATCCTAATGGAATTGCAGTTGACAAAGAGGGTAATGTGTATATTTCAGATTTAAATAATTTGAGAGTTCAAGCCTTTAGTCCCCGAGGTGATCTATTATGGGTAAAAGGAACTCCACCTGCGGATATTCTCCAAAGGGAGAGAGTCTTTGGGCTGCCGGCAGGGTGTGTTATCGGAGGGGACGGGAATCTTTACGTAGTAGATGCGTTTCATGATTTAATTGTTTCTTTGAGAAGGCGGGATGGAGAGATAATTAACAATTTTGGAGGAGAGAGAGGCGATGGCGAGGGTCAGTTTAAACAACCATCTGGAATTGCCTTAATTGAGAGAAATTTTTTCGCTATCGCGGACAAGTATAACAGCCGGGTTCAGCTGGTTCGTCTGGTAACCGGCGAGGAAATGAAGAAAAAAACTTCAGAAGACAGAATTAATTCTATAAATCTTGTCATTGCTGTTATTGCAGGATTAGCTCTCATTTTAGTGATATTTAAGATAAGAAATTTAATAGTAAGCAAAAGGAGCTCTTTCTAAGCAATTTTTGTCATTAGATAACTCTATGATTTGAAGGTTTTATAATCCAGTTTTAAAATGGAGTTGGAAGAGAGGTTTTAATGAGCTTTAAGAAACTATTTTTGTTTCATGTAGTTGTTTTTGTTTTATCTTTCACGTTTCAAACTACTTCTTTTAGTGTCGAATCTACTGAGACTTCGCCTGCTTATCTTGAGCCTACTGAAACAGTTTCCCCACACGGAGGCTATACCACCACTACAAACAAATGTAAATATTGTCATGCGGTTCACAGAGCTACAGGTGCGTACATGCTAACCAGGGCAGATGATAGGTGGGAAGTTTGTGATTACTGCCATGGCGATGGAGCAGGGGCAGGAACTTTAATTATTGCCAATTTTGAGGGGCATACTATGGGACGGGATATGCAATTTTATGGACGCTCTCCTGATGAAGAAGATCAGAATGTTTTTATGGCAACCAGCAATAATCCGTTTACATGCTTTAGCTGCCATTCGGTTCATGGTGCTACTGAAAAAACGGTACGATTAGCAGACATATTAAAGGATTTTTTACTTTTGAATAACCCTGACGGTTCTGGAACCACTTTTACCACCGAGAATACCCTTAGCGAATGGTGCGCTGACTGTCATTCTGCAACCTTAGGAAGTAATGAGACGTCGCACCAGGTCAACAATGAGTGGGTATTCTCACATGCTTCTAGTGCAGTGGCAGTGACAACCTATGTGGTAGATCCCACCGATGGAGAAAACTATGGACCTTCATGCAAGCAATGTCATGCTTCAAGTTTGTTTCCGCACGGACAGGGAGGCACG
>CALIRS010000222.1 GCA_938042205.1 uncultured bacterium
TTCTGCAAGACCAACGTTGTGTAAAACTTCAGTAATCGCTGCGGTGAGAGTGGTTTTCCCATGGTCTACGTGTCCAATGGTTCCCACATTTACGTGAGGTTTTACTCTTTCAAATTTGGGCTTTGCCATTCAAAGACCTCCCTTGTTAACTTGCTGCTAATTTAAATTCGCCCTGTACCCGGGAAATTATTTCCTGAGCGATACTGGAGGGGACTTGCTCGTACCTGTCGAACTGCATTACAAAATTGGCGCGTCCCTGCGTTAGAGAACGAATATCAGTGGCATAACCAAACATTTCAGTAAGAGGCACCAGTGCCCTGATAATCTGGAGGTTCGCTTTTCGCTCAACTGCTTCAATTCGAGCACGACGGCTGTTTAAATCACCTATAACATCCCCCATATATTCTTCTGGAGAGGTGACCTCTACTTTCATTATGGGCTCAAGAAGCACTGGTGTTGCTTTCATCATTGCTTCTTTGACCGCCATAGAACCGGCAATTTTAAATGCTATATCAGAAGAGTCAACGGGATGGTAAGAGCCGTCAATAAGCGTTACTTTGACATCCACAACAGGATAACCGGCCATAACACCACTTTCAAGAGCTTCTCTTACTCCTTTTTCAACCGCAGGGATAAATTCCTTAGGAATTACTCCACCAACAATTCTATCCTCAAACATAAAACCTCCACCTGGCAAAGGTTCAAGATCAATAACTACATGACCATATTGCCCCCGTCCACCTGTCTGCCGAACATATTTGCCTTCAATATTACTTACCGGTCTCGTAATTGTTTCGCGATAAGCAACCTGTGGTCGACCTACATTTGCTCCCACTTTGAACTCTCGAAGAAGTCTATCGACTATGATCTCTAAATGTAATTCGCCCATACCCCAGATAATAGTTTGTCCTGTCTCATCATCATAGGTTACCCTGAAAGTCGGGTCTTCCTCTGAAAGCTTAGAGAGAACTGTACTTAGCTTGTCCTGGTCAGCCTTTGTTTTTGGTTCAATAGCAACGTTAATAACAGGCTCTGGGAATACCATTTTTTCAAGAATAATCGGGAAATTTTTATCACATAGAGTATCTCCGGTAGCTGTCACTTTAAGACCAATAGCCGCTACAATCTCTCCAGCAGCAGCCATTTCCCTTTCTTCACGCTTGTTAGCATGCATCAAAAGGATCCGGCTAACTCTTTCTTCTTTTCCCTTAGTGGCATTGTAGACATAGGAACCTGCTTTCAACTTTCCTGAATAGACTCTAAAGAAAGTAAGTCTGCCAACATAAGGATCAACCATCACTTTAAAAGCGAGTGCTACAAAAGGTTCATTTTCATCAGGTTTTCTCTCAACTTCCTTGCCAGTTTCTGGATGAATTCCTGACACCGGTGGTAAATCAAGCGGCGATGGAAGGAAATCAACCACTGAATCCAGAAGTGGTTGAACTCCTTTGTTTTTAAATGAAGAACCACAAAGAACGGGGGTAATTTTCACTTCAAGAGTTCCTCTGCGAATTGCCCTTCTTATTTCTTCCTCAGTAACTTTCTCTCCATCCAGATACTTAACCATTAAGGAATCGTCAAATTCAGCAACGTGTTCGAGAAGTTGCGAGTAGAACTCCTCTGCTTGAACTTTATATTCTTCAGGAATATCACGATACTCATAGCTAACTCCAAGATCATCAGTCCAGTAAATAGCTTTCATTTTTATAAGGTCTATTACACCTTGAAAATCTTCTTCTGAACCGATTGGCAGTTGAATAAGGACTGGATTTGCCAGAAGCTTTCCCTTCATCTGGTCAACAACGCCAAAGAAATCAGCACCTACTCTATCCATCTTGTTAATGTATGCAATGCGCGGAACCCCGTATCTGTCTGCCTGCCTCCAAACGGTTTCTGACTGGGGTTCAACTCCTCCTACTGCACAAAAGATAGCAATGGCACCGTCAAGCACCCGAAGTGATCGTTCTACCTCTACGGTAAAGTCCACGTGGCCGGGCGTGTCTATAATATTAATTCGATGGTTTTTCCAGAAACAGGTAGTAGCTGCTGAAGTAATGGTAATCCCTCTTTCCTGCTCCTGAGGCATAAAGTCCATCGTTGCCGTTCCTTCGTGAACTTCACCAATTTTGTGAGTTCGCCCTGTATAGAAAAGAATACGTTCTGTAGTCGTAGTCTTTCCGGCATCAATATGAGCCATTATTCCTATGTTTCTTATCTTCTCAAGCATAACTTTATTCAAGAATTAACCTCCTACCATCTATAATGAGCAAAAGCCCTGTTAGCTTCAGCCATCCTATGAAGATCGTCTTTTTTCTTGATAACTGCACCTGTTCCGTTATACGCGTCCATAATCTCATCTGCAAGACGTTGAATCATCGATTTTCCTTCCTTGCTTCTTACAGTATCAACAATCCATCTTATTGCCAGTGTGATACCTCTTCTCGGTTCCACTTCAATAGGAACCTGGTAAGTAGCGCCACCAACCCGACGCGGTCTAACCTCAAGAAGAGGCCTGGCATTTTCAACTGCCTTATGCAAAACCTTAATCGGATCTTCTCCTGAACGTTTCTTAACCTCATTTAGAGCACTATAAACTATCCACTCGGCAATGCTCTTCTTTCCGTCAAGCATTACCTTGTTAATCAACCTTGAAACAAGCGGATCATGATATTCTAAATCTGGCTTTATTTCTCTTTTTGGTACCGGTCCTCTTCTTGGCATTTTAAAATCTCACCAGTTAATCTTTGGGTTTTCTAGCTCCATATTTGGAGCGACCCTGTTTTCTTTCCTCAACGCCTGCGGCGTCATATACATTTCTAATTATTTTATACCTCACTCCCGGGAGGTCCTTAACACGACCTCCTCTTACAAGCACGATTGAGTGCTCCTGTAAATTGTGACCTTCACCTGGTATGTAACAGGTAACTTCCATTCCGTTTGTAAGCCTCACCCTTGCTACCTTCCTTAAAGCCGAATTAGGCTTCTTGGGAGTGGTAGTATAAACACGTACACAAACACCGCGTTTCTGCGGGTTGCCTCCAAGTGCTGGTGTTTTCGTTTTCCACTTTGTCTTTTCTCTTCCTTTTTTTACAAGTTGCGAAATTGTTGGCATGGTTTCTCCTGTCTTTGCTGGTCAACCGCGCAAAGGCACAGCGTACAAGTATACGTAAGCAAATGGGAAGTGTCAACAACTTTTTATGCGTTTTGTATAAATTCTCCGATAAACTTACATAAAAAGGTTAACACAAAATCCAGAAGTTTGAAAATAGTACTGATTGCAAAGCAAAAAACCTTTTCACGGAATCCAAACTACTTACTCTGGAAAACAACCCAACTCTTAATTTTTTTTAGCTCAAAATGCTTCCCTCTCTCGACAAAAAAGTTGCGCTTCTGTTTTAAAAAATTTCAATGCTATCTTTT
>CALIRS010000223.1 GCA_938042205.1 uncultured bacterium
GTAGCGCCTCATTAATAGCGTCTTTAAGAGTTTTTGAACCTGCCTCCACTTCAACTACTTCTGCTCCCAGAAGTTTCATCTTATAAACATTCTGGCTCTGCCTTCTAACATCTTCTTTTCCCATAAAAATCTTACATTCGATATCTAATAACGCACATGCAGTAGCGGTAGCCACCCCATGCTGCCCAGCACCGGTCTCAGCAATAACTTTCTTTTTCCCCATTTTTTGCGCTAAAAGTGCCTGTCCAATAGCATTATTTATTTTATGTGCACCAGTATGAAGAAGGTCTTCTCTTTTAAGATATATCTTTACTCCAAAGAGGTCGCTCAACTTTTTAGCAAAGTAAAGAGGAGTTGGACGACCTGCATATTCGGTCAGATAGTAATTAAGCTCTCTCTGAAATGAAGCATCAGCTGAAATTTTAAGAAATGAATTTTCAAGCTCTTTTAAAAGCGGTGCTAATGTCTCAGCGACAAACATGCCCCCAAATTTTCCAAAGTAACCAGTCTTAGATAGATATGGTATCTCTTTCAGCTTCTTTCACCTTCTCCATGAAATCCTTAATTTTCTCTTCAGACTTTATTCCAGGGTAATCTTCCAGGCTTGATGACACATCAATTCCGAAAGGCTGATAGTTCTGTATCAATTCCGTAACATTGTTGATGTTTATCCCGCCAGCTACAATTACACGCTCATGATATCTTTTCACTTCATTCACAACTTCCCAGTGAAAAGACCTGCCTGTCCCGCCATATTTTTCAGGATCATAGGTATCAAGCAAGAAAGCCCACACACTTCCCTTAAATTCGCCTGGATCTGGATAAAGCTCCCTATTTTTTACTTTTATAGTTTTAATTGCAGGAATTTCAACTTTTTTGCAAAACTCGCCAGTCTCTTCACCGTGTAACTGTACCATATTAATTCCCACCGTCTTTATAATCTCCTTTATCACCTCAAGCTTTTCGTTAACAAATACTCCGACCTTTGAAACTGAGTCAGGTACTTCCTTTGCTATGATCGACGCCCTTTCGACATCTATTTTCCGCAGGCTTTCAGTGAAGATGAAGCCCACCGCTGCCGCCCCGTAGCGGGCGGCAGCGGTGGCGTCTTCCGCCCTTGTTATCCCACAAACCTTCACAAAAATCAACTTACGCTTTCACCTCTGGAAGATCTTTTAGCGCCTCTTCCACAAGGTTCTCAGGATACTCAAAATCCTCAAGCTCTCCGGCAAGAAATTGGTCATAAGCAGCTAGATCAAAATGTCCATGCCCGCTAAATCCTAAAAGAATACATTTCTCCTCACCTGTTTGTTTGCACTTCAAGGCTTCGTCTACCACTGCTTTTATAGCGTGTGCTGTTTCTGGAGCCGGAATTATTCCTTCAGTGCGTGCAAAAAGTGTTGCCGCTTCAAAAACCGGATTCTGATGATAGGCTCTTGGCGAAACGATTCCCTCATCAACTAAGAGACAAAGTAAAGGTGCATCACCATGATACCTTAGACCCCCCGCATGAATTCCAGGAGGTACAAATCCGTGCCCGAGTGTATACATCTTAATAAGAGGCGTAAGTTTAGCAGTATCTCCATAATCATACCTGTAAATACCTTTAGTAAGCGTCGGACAAGCCGTTGGTTCCACAGCGATGATTTCAATATCATCGCCCCTAAGCTTGTCGGGAACAAAGGGAAAGGCAAGTCCAGAAAAGTTGCTTCCTCCACCCACGCATCCGACAATTACATCTGGTTTCTCACCTGCAATTTCAAGCTGTTTCTTTGCCTCAAGCCCTATTACTGTTTGGTGCAAAAGCACATGGTTAAGCACGCTTCCAAGCGAATATTTGGTATCATCGTTTTTAGCCGCATCCTCAACTGCCTCAGATATGGCTATACCAAGGCTGCCGGTAGTATCAGGATATTGCTCCTTAATTTTCCTGCCGGCTTCTGTCCTGTCAGTTGGGGAAGGATAAACTTCAGCACCCCAGATATGCATCAGAGACTTTCGATACGGTTTTTGCTCGTAACTGACTTTAACCATGTAAATGGTGCAATCAAGACCAAACATATTACAGGCGAATGCTAAAGCGCTACCCCACTGTCCGGCACCGGTCTCTGTCGTCAATCTCCTTACTCCTTCAGCTTTGTTGTAATATGCTTGAGCTACTGCCGTATTTGGTTTATGGCTTCCTGGAGGGCTCACTGATTCGTCTTTGAAATAAATTCTTGCCGGAGTACCAAGAGCTTCTTCAAGCCTATTTGCTCTCTTTAAAGGAGTAGGTCGCCAGATCTCATAAACATTTCTCACCTCATCAGGAATTTCGATAAATCTTTCCTGACTTACCTCCTGCATGATAAGTTCCATTGGAAATATTGGAGCCAGATCAGACGGTCCCAAAGGCTCAAGAGTTGCCGGATTAAGAGGCGGCTCAAGCGGTCTTGGAAGATCTGGCTGAATGTTATACCAGTATTGAGGTATATCCTTCGCTGAAAGATTAATTGTTCTATCATCAGGCATTCTGATCACACCCTTTCTACTTTTAGATTTTTAAGTTCATTAAGAAAGATCACCGGGTTTTTATCCCTGGTTATTCTTTCACCAATAAGTACACCATCATAGCCCGAATTTAAAAGCTCCCTCACCTCCTCCTTTTCACTTATTCCGCTTTCGGCAATGAAATAAGCGTCCTTTCTATAAGTTTCAAGAAGTGGCATAAACCTCCGAAAAATTTTCTTATCTACTTCTAGCGAATTAAGGTCGCGAGAGTTTATTCCAACAATCCTTGCCCCGGCTTCAATTGCTTTTTTCAGTTCCTCATCTTTCCTTACTTCTACAAGTGGTTCAATTCCCAAACTTCTTGAAAAACTTATTAACTGCGGTAGTATTTCATGCACTGCTTGTTGTATCAAAAGCACCATATCAGCACCTAACAAAGAAGCAATTTTTATCTGTTTTACATCAACAATAAAATCCTTCATCAACACAGGAATTGATACATTTTTTCTCACTTCAGCAAGATCAGTTAAAGATCCTCCAAAAAAGTCCTTTTCAGTAAGCACG
>CALIRS010000224.1 GCA_938042205.1 uncultured bacterium
CCTGCGGTCTTCATCACAGCAGGAGTTTTAGGTTGGAAGCTTGCAGTTGGAAGAATTTTAGGCACCTTTTTTATAGCCTTAAGCGTTGGAGGAGTCATTTCTTACTGGCAAAAGAAGGAAAGATTATTAAGAAAATTCGTCAGGCTTTCCGTAACCCCTAACCTTCCTGCTGAGCTTAGACAATTCGCCTTTAAGGTAGCGACCACTCTTTCTCATAACCCGCGTAAGCTTCCTACAGAAAAACTTGCTCCAGGAGAAGAAGAAAAGCTTTATCTACTTGGAGAAGCAGGCATTCTTGACCGAGATAAGGAAGGGAATTGGTTTCTTCCTGAAACAATCGAAGCCTCAGCAAATGTCACCGGAGCCTGCTTTGTTCTGCCTACCGGCGAGGTAGAGCTATCTATAGGGCAAAAGTTCAAAAGACTTTTCTCTACGGCATGGGATTTCTTCCTTCAACTTAACTATTACTTCGTTTTAGCAGTGATTATTGCTGGTGCAATCAAGGTTCTTATTCCGACGAGTATAGTAATTAGCTTAGTGGGAGGAAAGAACATAAATTCAGTCATAGTTTCGTCTTTTATTGCCATTCTGGCTTACGTATGTACATATGTTGAAATACCAACAGCCTTAGCTCTCATCCACAAGGGAATGGGAGGCGGAGCAACTCTTGCATACTTATTAGGAGGACCGGGACTTTCTTTACCTTCTATTGCTATGCTTTCGGGAGTTTTTAAGCGAAATATCATTATTCTTTATGTTTCCATAAGTTTTATTGGTTGCGTTATTGCCGGATATTTGTTTAATCTTATTATCTAAGGAGGTCTTAAAACATGAGTAACAACAACAAAATAGTAAAAATCTTTACCCTGCCTCAACGGTTTCCATGTGGCACCGAGGCATCTTGTTGTGGTCCTATTGGGCAAACAGACGAAGAAATAGAAAGCTTAAAATCCACCATTAAGAACAATTTGAATTTAGAAACTGAGGTAGTTAATGTTGAAATCGATGATATGAGAGATTATTCTGCAGTCCTCTCTCTGCTTCATTCTTTTGGAGCAATGGCTCTACCCATCATCACCCTTGACGATGAGGTGGTTTCCATTGGTAACGCGCTACCAGAAGAAGCGATCTCAGCTATTAAGGAGAAAATGAAAAGTTAAGAGGTGTGGAAATGCCTGTTTATGAATATGTGTGTATTGAATGTAAAGAACGAACAGAAGTCAGAGCCACTTTTGCGGAAAAAGAAAAGGGACTAAAAGTAGTTTGTCCAAAATGTGGCAGTAAAAAAATGGCACAAGTTTTTGGTACCTTTATGACAATAAGAAGTTCAAACGGTGGAAGTAATCTTTCAGGATGCGGGCCTCTATCTGGACCCGGCTGCTGCGGCTAATGAGATAATCTTAGTTTGCTACCTTCAGTTTCTTATCACTAAAAACGATGAACAATAAATATTTTAATGTCCTCATTAGTGGGTAAGAGTTTGATAAGTTACCTATAAAAAATTTAAAATTAAGCTCGTTATTCATTTTGCCGAAGTGGTGGAACTGGCAGACACGGGGGACTCAAAATCCCCTGGGCATTCGCCCATGCGGGTTCGACTCCCGCCTTCGGCACCAGGCTCATTGTGAAAAACACAAAAACCTAAGATAAAGTTTTTTCCCTTTTAAAAAACTCAGGAGTTGAATCCGATAGGGAAAAAATTGAATTGGGAAAAATCATAATTCGGGACTTGACAACTTTTTTCATAGGTGAGACCAATCCACTTTCCTATCCACAAACTTCATTTCGCTATTTTCAATGAATAAGATATCAATGATAAAATTATGCTTGAAAGGAAGACTTTTTGGAAAAGCGTTCTGCAGGGAAAATCATAGGAATTTCAATATTGATAATCTTTTTCATAGCCGGTGTTATATACGCAAATCGAAACCACCTTCTCAAGCTTTTTTTTAAACCCACAAAAACATCTCTTCCTATCGAAAAAAAGATGCAGACAGAAAATAAGATTTACGAAGTAGTTGCTGAAAATCTTCAAATTCCCTGGGAAGTGGTTTTTATTCCAGATGGAGACATACTAGTTACGGAACGACCGGGAACCTTAAGAAGGATTGGAAAAAAAATAAGATCTATGCTATAGACGGAGTCGAGCACGTTGGCGAAGGAGGACTTTTAGGAATGGCACTTCACCCTCGATTTTCCGAAAATAGATGGATTTACCTGTATTTTACTACTAGAGCTAAAGACAAGCTTATAAACAGAGTAGTGCGGTACTCTCTTAATAACGATGGCCTTTCCCAAAAGAAAATCATTATCGATAATATTCCAGGTGCTGCAAATCATAATGGCGGAAGAATTTCATTTGGTCCTGAAGGTTATCTTTACATCACCACAGGAGATGCTGGAAATGCAAGTTTGGCACAGGACATTAATTCTCTTGCAGGAAAAATATTAAGAATCAAAGATGATGGATCAATCCCCTCGGATAATCCCTTCAACAATGCCGTGTATAGTTACGGGCATAGAAATCCCCAGGGGTTAGCCTGGGATAGGAAGGGTCGCCTATGGGCAACTGAACATGGACGTTCAGGCTTCCTCTCAGGACTCGATGAGCTTAATCTGATTGAAAAAGGAAAAAACTATGGTTGGCCAATTATCCAGGGAAATGAAAAGAAGAAAGGCATGGTAACTCCTGTTGCACAATCGGGACCTGACGAAACCTGGGCACCAGCAGGGATTGCATTCTGGGATAATTCACTCATCTTTGGTGGACTGCGCGGAGAATCTCTTTACAGAGCTATAATCACAGATAAGACTAAAGTTTCTCTAAAAGCTTACTTCAGACAGAAGTTCGGTCGTATTCGAGCAATAATACTTGCCCCTGATGGTTATCTTTACTTCACCACTTCCAATACTGATGGACGCGGTATCACTCGGCCAAACGATGATAAATTAATCCGCATCAACCCAAAAATATTAAATTAGACCAGGGATAAAAAGATATTTTGAGTAATAACAGGCAGCTCACCTGCAAAATTCAAAATTCAAGACCTGACCCCATTCAGGTTTTGACTCTTTTTAATAAATCTCCTTTTATGCCAATCACTAGTTCTTCAAATGGAATATTCTTTCCGCTCTGTTCAAGTGCTTGACGAGCTACGTGAACCAGACCGTAGCAGCAGGGAACTTCCATAATAACCACTGTCAGGCTTTTCACATCATTGTTTTTGAGTATTTGTGTGATTTTACCAAGATAAGCATCGACATCATCAAGCTTCGGACATCCAATGGCAATCGCCTTCCCTTTTAAAAGATCAGTGTGGAAATTTGCATAAGCAAAAGGCACACAATCAGCGATCAGAGCAATATCAGCATCTTTAAAATAAGGAGCAAATGGTGGAACCAGGTGAAGCTGTACCGGCCACTGTCGAAGCTCGGAATTAATTCTTTCCGCTTTTTTAGTTTCTTCTGGCAAAACTTCAATAACTTTCTGTTCTTCTTTTACTTCCTCCCACTGCATTACCTGTGCAGACGGGCAAGCAGTTATTCCATGGTGAGAATGATGTACTGGTGTTTCCTCTGCATGAGCTCTCAAATGTTCAATATGTTTTTTTACTAGCTCGGGTGATTTTTCAGAAAGATGCGCGATAACCCCTTCTTCGTCGTATTCTTCAGCTTCTCTTTCTTCTATTACCAGAGCTCCTTGAGGACATTCTCTAATACAGGCTCCCAGTCCATCACAAAAATCTTCTTTCACCAGTTTTGCTTTTCCATCAATTATTGCGAGTGCTCCTTCCGGGCAAGATGTGATACAGAGACCACATCCATCGCATTTATCTTCGTCTATCACAATTATTTTTCTTCTCACTTTTGCCATTTTATTTATCATCTCCTTTCAATTTATTGTAAAGTTCCTCCCCAACACACTCCTTAGCATATTTACACCACTGTACGCAGGATTGCACATCGTTGTAAACAATGAAACCACAATTACTACACTTTGCTTTAAGCTCGTCCGAAAATATTTCTATTTCCTCGCCACATTCAGGGCAGTTCTTTATCTCAATTGTAGGAGTGCGGATATTGGCTGCTCCAGGACATCTCCTGTCAAACATTTTTTTACTCACCTCCGAAGAAATGATAACAGAAATATTCTATAATTTATACTAAAATTATAGAATATTAAATATTTTAACAAGAATTTTTTTCTTCCCCCTAAAACAGCAGCTCAATGTCTTTAAAATATTTTTTCCCGGGGTCTAAAGTTGACATAGAAAGGTTCGATAAAAATAGTGCAGGTCTACAGGGCTTGCTCCCAGGCCTTCTACGGCGCCCCTCCGGTAGAAGGCCTGGACCATTTTTTACTCCAATTCAGATTCTGAAAATATTTGCGCTGTAAACTTCCACACTTTCGCACCTTTATCTTTCCACTCCTCAGGTCCTAATCCTGCCTTAAAACAAGTTTGTCTTAAAAACTCTTCACGATCAAAGCCCCATTCCACTGCTACCTGTGGTAATAAAAGCCCCGAGGAGTGACCTTTCTGAACTAAAAGACCGTGTTTTCCAATCTCTACCTCTTCAACTTCCCTAAGCTCAGTAAGAGAAGACAGAATAGAAATTTCAATCTCAAGGTCTTTGAGTTCGCTGAATTCCACAGGCGGGAAACGCGGATCCTGTCTGGCGGCTGCCACTGCCATTTCCTGCACCACCTTAAATAAAGGTTTGTCCGCTGCGATATGTCCGATGCACCCCCGCAGTTTTCCATCTTTTGTCTTCAAAGTCACAAATGCTCCACGTTTTTCGTAAAGCTTTTCGTTTACAGGAGTATAATCCTGAATGCCTTTCCCGGAAAGTGCATTTTCTAAAGTTGTTCTTACAAGAGAAATAAGTTCTTTCTTTTCTTCATCTCCAACCCATTCTTCACTCTTAAGCGCCGATTTTTTCTTCTTGCCGGTAATAAAAATGGTGGAGCCATATCCAACTACGCTCGATTTATCTCCGGTAATATCACCTGAATTCATATATCCTAATTCGATTGCCCTGACAGCGCCCAATTCTCGAGCTGCAAGCATCACCAGCACTGTGGCAAATCCACCGCACATTTCAGTTTCACCCATCATCAATTTTTTATACAGCTTTTCAGGCTCATAAGAAGCAATGAGATCCATGCCTACTCTATCCATTTCTTTTGCCTGATCATAGCGAAAATAGTGTGAAAGATCCGTTGAAGCAATCAACAAAATATTTTTCCCTTTACAGACGTCTGCAATAATTTTTGCAGCCTGATGAAGCTGCTCAAACGTCATATCACCAACCACAGCCGGAGCAATTTTAAAACCCGGTTTCAGTATAGATTGTAAAAAAGGAATTTGAACCTCAACCGAATGCTCCTGAACATGTGGTTGTCTGGAAACTGCAAACAGAGGGCTTTCGCTTACTAACTTAGCTATTAACTCCTGATCAACGGCCACTTTCCCGAGAGGGGTAAGATATGAAGAAACAGTGTCGAAAGTAGGTTCCTGTCGATAAACTCTATGCGGTGGAGCAAAAATCAAAACTGACTCAAACTCCTCATTGACAAGTTGTTTGTAAGCTCTTGCTGCAATTTCTCCGGAATATGAGTAACCAGCATGAGGCACCACACAACCAATGATATCTCCGTCAAGGGGGATCTTTTCAACCCCGGAAAGAAGGTAATCTATCTGAGCTGCAAGTTCGTTAGAAGATTGTGGATAAAAACCAATCCGCCCCGCAAAAGGCTCTCGAACTCCCCCTATTCCAAAGTTGTCTTTTTCCATGCGATAATTTTAACAAAAGCAGCCGACATTATTTGAAAATATTTCCTATTTGCCTGTAAAAATTATGTCTCTCTTCTAATATGGTTCCTATTTCTTTCACCATTAATTCATCAAGATGTTTCTTTATAGATTCTCTGACTCTTTTAAAAATTTTATTTGGGTCCCGGTGACATCCTCCTAATGGCTCAGGTATAACTTCGTATACAAGTCCAAAAGAATGGAGGTCACTGGCAGTAAGTTTTAGAACCTCCGCCGCTTCCTCTGCTCTTTTTTCATCATGCCAGAGTATCGAAGCACACCCTTCAGGACTGATTACAGAATAATAAGCATTTTCAAGCATGAGAATCCTGTCAGCGCAAGCTATGGCAATTGCTCCTCCGCTTCCACCTTCACCGGTGATAATAGCCAGAGTTGGAACCTGCAACCAGAGCATCTTCTCAATACATCTGGCGATTGCCCACGCCTGGCCTCTTTCCTCAGCACCAATCCCTGGGTAAGCCCCTGGTGTATCAATAAAAGTCAGGAAAGGTATCTTAAACCTTTCGGCAAGTTCCATTACGAGAAGGCATTTTCGATAACCTTCAGGATGAGCCATTCCAAAATTCTTTGTCAGATTTTCACGGGTGTTTTTCCCCTTGTCAGTACCACAAACAGCTACTTCCCTCCCACCAAAAAAACCGATTCCAGCCACTATTGCATTATCTGCAGCAAAAAGTCTATCGCCCTGCACTGGAATGAATCCATTAATTAAGGCATTAATAAAATCTCTCACCTTAGGTCTCTCAGGATGACGTGAAAACAATACCCTCTGCCAGGGGGTAGGATTACCATAAACCTTCTTCTTTAAATTCTCAATTTTTCTTTCGAGTTCCTTAACTTCCCTTTCAAAAGAAGGGTTTTGAGAAGCAAGCTGATTGACTTTCCTCAACTTTTCTTCCAAGTCGATTATTTTCGTCTCAAAATCATAACTGAATCTTCTCATCTGTTAACCCCTATACTTATCACCTCTGAAATCGACTCAGAAAGTTTCGAACGAGGAATTACCATATCAATAAGGCCTCTTTCGTATAAAAACTCTGCTGTTTGAAATCCTTTAGGTAGCTTCGCTTTAACTGTTTTTTCAATGACTCTTGGTCCTGCAAACCCGATCAAAGCACCAGGTTCGGCAATGATAAAATCTGCCAGAGATGCAAAGCTTGCCAGAACTCCTCCAGTAGTGGGATTGGTCATTAAAGTCACAAATGCTTTCTGGCTCTCTCTCTTGAAACGCCCCGCAAGTAGAGAGGTTTTTGCCATTTGCATCAAAGAAAAAATGCCTTCTTGCATTCTGGCACCTCCAGAAGCAGTCACTGCTACCAGAGGAAGTTCTTTTGATAGTGCTTCCTCAAAGGCTCTGGCAACTTTTTCTCCAACAACCGTCCCCATGCTTCCACCCATAAAAAAGAAGTCAAACACAATACCTATACATTCAACTCCTTTAATTTTTCCTCGTCCTGTGATACAAGCCTCTTTTAATCCTGTCTTTTCCTGATTTCTTCGAAGTGTCTCTTCGTAGGTTTCTTCAGGTGTCTTAAAGCCTAAAAGGTCAACAGAGGAGAGATGAGCATTTATCTCCACAAATGAGCCTTTGTCAAAAAGAAGTTCAATCCGTTCATGAGCGGTAAGCCGATAATGAAAATTGCAAAGAGGACAGACTTTTTGATTTTCGAAAAAAATACGTTTGTAAATTAAATCCCTGCAGTTAGAACAGCGAAGCCATTTTGTTTCTTCCTGGTTATTAACATTCTCATTACTAACCATAAGTAAGTGATGTCCTGATTTTTCTTAAAAATGTTATGATTTTCGAAATACTATTATCGATTGGTAAACTAACATTTACAAGTTTGACTAATGCACTCCCGATAATTACTCCGTCAGCATATTTTGAAAGCTGAGACGCTTGCTCAGGGCTTGATATTCCAAAGCCCACACATACAGGTACTGGTGAAACCTGTTTTACGCGAGATATAAAATCTACTACATCTTCATTGAAGTGATCTCTTGTCCCGGTAACACCGAGAGAAGAAACCACATAAACAAATCCTTCTGAATTTTCACAAATAAATTTTATGCGGTCTTGAGGTGTTGTGGGAGCAACCATCAAGATCGTTTTCAATAAATTTTTAGCTTGACTGACAACTCGAGTTTCTTCAACAGGCATGTCTGGAATAATAATTCCATCCGCTCCGTTAATGCTTAAATCTTTGAAAAAGTCATTTGCTCCATATCGATAAACTGGATTGAAATACGACATAATCACAATTGCTCCTGAATATACCTTCCTCAAATCCTTAACAAATTCGACTGCATTTCTCACCGAAACACCATTTAAAAGAGCCAGGCGTGATGCTTCCTGAATAATAGGACCGTCTGCCATTGGATCAGAAAAAGGTATCCCGATTTCGATAATGTCACTTTCAAGAGCAATGATCTTTATAAGTCTTTCACTGCTTTCAATATCTGGAAATCCGTAAGTCATATATGAGATTAAAGCCTTTCTACCTTGAGACTCGAGGTTTTGGAAGATTTGCTTGAACCTATCCATCTACTTTTTGTCCTTAAAAAATTTCATAGTCTCCGTAAGATCTTTATCCCCTCTCCCTGAAATGTTTATCACAACCAGTTCTCTATTTTTTAGACTCAGTTTAGACAGCCCGGCGACCGCATGGGCACTTTCCAGAGCAGGTATTATCCCTTCCGTTTCAGAAAGAAGCTTAAACGCACCAAGTGCCTCCCTGTCGTTCACTGACAGATAATTAGCTCTTCCTGTTTCCTTAAGATAAGCGTGCTCAGGTCCGACACCTGGATAATCAAGACCGGGAGCAATCGAGTGAGCTGTGCAAATCTGTCCATCCTCATCATCAATCACATAAGAAAATGAACCTTGAAAAATTCCTGGTCTCCCAAGGGATAATGTCGCTGAATTTTCGCATTTCTTATTACCTATACCCCCACCTTCAATACCGATAAGCTCAACTTCTTCATCTTCAATAAAAGCGCTAAAAATACCTATTGCGTTTGAACCGCCACCAACACAGGCAATGACTTTATCAGGTAATTTGCCTTCTTTTGAGAGGATTTGTTCCCTTGTCTCATCCCCAATTACCTGCTGGAAATATCTTACTATTAATGGATAAGGATAAGGTCCCGCAACTGAACCAAATAGATAATAAGTGTCAATCGCGTTGGCAATCCAGT